>JBHJOU010000347.1:0-2236 GCA_050329355.1 Rivularia sp. (in: cyanobacteria) | reverse complement strand
ATTGAATTTCCTAATTTTAAACAAGGGGAAGATAATGCTGTTGAATTAGAAGTACGTTCTTTTGTTAGAGGTTTTCCCCAAGCTGTAGAATCAGTTTATTTAAATCAATTTTATAATCCCAGAGCTTTTCCTCAATTACGTGATCAATTTGAACAAAATAAAGATAATATTGATCAAACTTTCCACTATCCCCGTAATTGTGAAATCCAAATTGTCGGATTAAAGCCTGGAAAGATTTTAGATGAGGGAGAATTCAGTTCAAGTTGCCAGATTTCTACTAATAAAGAAGGACGCGGTTGGTTTACTTTAAGAGGTGCTAAACCTGGAACTACTAAAGTATTAATATCTAGTTCTTTAAAAGAAATACCTTGTCACCCGAATCACTTAGATGAAGCGGAAATTGCTTACGATAATCACAATAAACTTGGATTTTGGAATAATGTTGGCTTCTTCGCTGTAAGGGTCATGAGTGATGATTGGCACCTAGATGAAATTCCTCAAAAAGATGTAGATTTTAACTTAATTTACCAACATATTTTAGCTTTCTACGAAGCCAGTTTTTCCTTTATGAAAGCCGAAGTTTTTAGTTTGGCTGATAAATGTAAAGTCGCTACCTATGCTCGTTTAATGTGGCAAATGTCCGACCCCAAAAATAAACATAAAACATATTATATGCCCCCGACAAGAGATATGTCAGAAGCTAAATCAAAGTTATTACTCAAATTCCTGCAAAATCAACAGCAAATTGGTTATATTCCGACACCGGAACAGAAGCCGGAACCTCAAAAAAACCAATCTCAAATTAAAAGCCGTGAACAATTAGTTACAGCTTTAAAACAAGCAGCAGAATTAGAAATTGCCGTGATGCTGCAATATATTTACGCCGGATATTCCGTTCCCAACTACATCACTGGGGAAGAATATGTCCGTCGGGGATTATGGACACCTGAACAACTGCATTTAGCTTGTGGTGATGGTAAAGAAGTTGATAATTATGGAATGCGGGGAGTATTAATCGAAATCGCTCGCGAAGAAATGATTCATTTTCTCCTAGTAAATAACATCTTAATGGCAATTGGTGAACCATTTTATGCCGCAGTTCCCGATTTTAAACAACTTAACGCCAAATTCCCCATAGATATCGACTTTGCTTTAGAACCATTAAATGCTTTATCACTAGAGTATTTTATGCGTTTAGAAATGCCCGACTTCCTTGCCGAAACCCTTGAAAATCAACCTGTTCCGACACCGGAACAGTTACACACATACAGTTCCTTAAGCGAACTATACGGTCAAATCCGTACTGGATTACAAACTATTCCCGACTTATTTACCGTAAATAAAAATAACGTCGGTGGAGAACATCGTTTATTCATGCGCGACAACTTGAATAAAGCACACCCAGATTATCAAATGCAAGTTTACGACCTCAACAGCGCCACCTTTGCAGTAGATGTCATTGTCGAACATGGAGAAGGAAGCGAAATCGAAACCGAAAAATTTGCGCGATCGCACTATCAAAAATTTCGTAATTTAGCAGATGCTCTGGCTCTCGAACAAATAAATCACCTTAAAAAAGGAATTAAAAAAACCTGGAATCCTTCTTATCCATCATTAAGGAATCCCAGTTTAAATTATCAAGACCACAATTCCAACGTTGTTACCGTTCCTCAAACCAGAACCGTCATGGAAATATTTAACGAAAGTTACTTTCTGATGATGCAGTTGATGGTACAACACTTCGGTTCCAATCCCAAAGGTAGTTTACGACGTTCCAAATTAATGAATGCCAGCATCGACATTATGACAGGAATGATGCGTCCTTTGGGAGAACTATTAATGACCATGCCCTCCGGAAAACGCGGTAAAACAGCAGGTCCATCCTTTGAAATACCCACACCGGAATATATTCCTAATTCTAAAATTGCCGCCTCTATAATATCTAGTAAATTCGAGATTTTAGCAAAACGTTCTCATCACTGTGAGGTTATTCCTGATGCTGTTTCTGAACTGTTTGATTTTTATTGTAAGTTTTTTGAAGAATTAAGGAGTAAGGAGGAGTAATATGTTTTTTCAACGCAAAGGTATGCAAAGGTAAGCGCGGAGGAACGCAGAGTTTTTTAACAGTGAACAGTGAACAGTAAACAGTTATCAGTGATCTATTTATCCCTGGGTTTAAGTCCCCCACCGACCGGGGGAATGCGTTGGTGGCGGGTCTAAATCCCCCACCATACGC
>JBHJOU010000209.1:0-4457 GCA_050329355.1 Rivularia sp. (in: cyanobacteria) | reverse complement strand
GCTGCACCTAATGAATCTGGTGGTGGTATGATGGGTGCTTTAGGTGGTATGGCTGCTGGGATGATGGGGGGCAATCAAGGCGCTGCTTTAGGCAATTTGATGAGTTTGGCTGGTGGCTTTTCACAGTTGGGAATGAATGGGGATATGGTAACAAAGTTCTTTCCGATTATTCTTAATTTTGTCCAGCAGAAAGGTGGAGCTGAGATAGCAGGTATTTTATCGAAGGTTTTACAGTAACACCAATCATCGGTGATCTAACAATATTACTCAAATTAGATAATCTATTCGCAATTATCGGCTTCAATTCAGTTTGCGTTAACGCAATTACTCCCAAAATTCTCTAAGATTACCGATATAGTTTATTATTCCGTGTTCCCTACTCCCTATTTCCTCAAATCGGTAATCTTATGTCGTCAAGGGAATAATAATTAAAAATTAAATCGGTAAAACTAGAGGTAAACTAATGAAAAATATTCAAATAAATACTAGCTGGGTTGAAATTCCTCATAATGATTTATTAATCGATGCTTATTTAGCACAACCAGCAGGTGAAGGGAATAGAAGTGCAGTTATCGTTTTTCAAGAAATTTTTGGGGTTAATAGGAATATTCGAGATATTACTGAACTAATTGCTAAACAAGGATATATCGCAATTGCATCTGCAATGTTTCAACGTATTGCTCCTGGTTTTGAGTATGGATTTAGTGCAGAAGATGCTGGATATAGTCCAGAAGCTTATCGTCGGGGTATGGAATGTTATCAACAAGTAAAGTATCAAGAAATATTCAGCGATATTCAAGCTACTATTACTTATTTGAAAAGTTTACCTAATATAAAAGCTGATTGCATTGGTTGTATTGGTTTTTGTTTTGGTGGTCATGTGGCTTATATGGCTGCAACTTTACCCGATATCAAAGCGACTGCTTCATTTTATGGAGGTGGAATTACTACTTCTAGTTATGGTGAAGAAATTCCAACTTTAAATCGGACTTCTGAAATTCAAGGTACTATTTATACGTTTTTTGGGACAAAAGATTCATTAATATCCCAAGAAGATAATCAGAAAATAGAAGCAGAATTAAAGAAACATAATATTAATCATCGTGTGTTTAGATATAATGCAGGACATGGATTTTTTGCCGGATTTTTTGTCGATAAATATCCATTTTTAGCAGAAAATCCCAGTATAAATGGAGAAGCTGCTTCTGATGCTTGGAATCATGTTTTAGAACTGTTTGAACATCATCTTTAAATCTCATGTTAGGAGATAATTTGGTCATGGCTTTATCCTGTTTGTTGCAGAAAGTTTGTGGAATTGGTTTTGTCGTATTAATATTTTTTCCTATTGTTGCAACTCCTCTGAATGCAGAAGATTTTTTATTAAAAAACCGCAGAGACAAGGCAGTGCGTTGCGGAGGCTCCCTCCGTTGTAGCAACTGCCGCGCGGAGAGCGCAGAGGAAAGAGAGTACAAAGAGGCTATTAGTATAAGAAGAAATATTCAATTATCTAAAGCACAATCTGAAATTAAGTTTGGACGTGCTTTTAAAGAGCTTGGGATTGAAGGCTCAATTATAATTTACGATGCGAGGAATAAGAAATTTTACGAACATAATTCTGCTCGCAATTCCCAAGCTTTTTTCCCCGCTTCTACATACAAAATTTTAAATACTTTAATTGCTTTGGAAACGGGAGTTATTCGCGATGATGTCACTGTTTTAACTTGGGATGGTATTAAACGGGACATTGATGTATGGAATCAAGATACAAATCTTCGTCAAGCTTTTAAAAATTCAACTGTTTGGTTTTATCAAGTTTTAGCTCGTAAAATTGGTAACGAGCGGATGCAAAGTTTTATTAATAAAATAGGTTATGGAAATCAACAAATTGGTACGGCAGAAAATATTGATAAATTTTGGTTAGAAGGACTTTTACAAATTACTCCTAAACAACAAATTGAGTTTTTAAATAAGGTTCATGATGGCAAATTACCCTTTTCACAACGCAATTTGAATTTAGTCAAAGATATGATGATAGTCGAGCAAACCCCCGATTATACCTTACGAGGAAAAACAGGTTGGGTAACTAGTACCAATCCTAATATTGGCTGGTTTGTGGGATATTTGGAACAGAATAACAAAGTATATTATTTCGCGACTAATATTGATATGCCGAATGTTAAATTAGCTCCTGCTCGAATTAAAGTGACTCGTCGTTGTCTGCAAATGTTGGGATTATTTTGAATAAAAATATGTTTTTACCCATAAGTAAGTTCGGAAAACTCTACTAACTCATATCGTAAAAGCGAACCTAACTTTTTATCTATAATTTTATATTTCTAACTATTCTATCTGCGAGCGAATAGAAACTCGATTTGTATTTTTGGCTTGACTAATTTGGTTTGACTAATTTTATCTAATTTAATTATGGAAACTAATCATTTATTGAACAAAAAATGGAAATCTTGATCATTCTTTACACAAAGTTGCTGACTAACCGAGCAATGTCCTTTTTAATTTAATATTAGGGGAGGAGAACAGACGACAATTTACCTCCCCCTATAAATAAATTTAAACTTTAAACAAATTTTTGTGCTTGTTCAAATCGTTGATTAACTTCATCCCAGTTAATTGTGTTCCACCAAGCTTCTAAATAATCATTACGACGGTTTTGGTAATTAAGATAATATGCGTGTTCCCAAACATCGTTACCCATGATGGGATACTTACCTATCATCAAAGGACTATCTTGGTTAGCAGTACTCATCACTTCTAGTTTGCCATTTTTGTTACGCACCAACCAAGCCCAACCACTACCAAAACGTTTCGCTCCAGCTTCGTTAAATTGATTTTTAAAGTCAACAAAACTACCAAAATTCTCATTGATAGCAGTTGCGATCGCGCCGTTGGGTTCCCTGCCACCGTTGGGTTTCATGATTTTCCAAAACATCGAGTGGTTGACATGACCACCACCATTATTCCGTACTGTATTACGAATATCTTCCGGTACACTATTGAGATTAACCAATAATTCTTCGATATTTTTTTGTTTCAACTCTGGATGTTTATTCAAAGCTGCATTCAAATTTTTCACATAAGCCGCATGATGCTTATCGTGATGAAACTCCATTGTTCTGGCATCTATATAAGGTTCTAAAGCTTGATAATCATAAGGTAAAGGCGGTAACTTTACAGCATCAGAGCCATTTTGAGCAATTGTCGAGCTAGAAGATTTTTCATTCGCTAAAGCACTACTCTCCAAAGCAAATGTACTTACACCAACTCCGAGTAAATATAAAAAATGCCGACGTTTTAAAGTCATAAAGCTAACCCTAAGTGATTTATTCTTATTTTCTAAGATTTAGGGTACAAATTGAACAGTTATATCACGTCCGGTTAAACACTCCTACTGTCTGTGAGGGCTGGTAATGGGTAATCGGTAATTGGTGATGGGTTTTGGGTAAATGCGTAATCGTCATATAGTAAGCAATTAACCGGACTTCATATTATCAGTTGACGGAGCGTTGTATGGTGGGAAATTAAGATAGGGAGCATATCAATAGATTATTGTTTACTGATAACTGTTTACTGTTTACTGATTTAAAATAATTCATAAATGAACGTGCTTTTTCACTTGCTCCAGAAGCGAGGGGAAGACTTTCTTTAAGATATGCTGTTAGTGTCGCAGATGCTTCAATGGGTTCGATACAAGGGATAAATCGCCCACCTTCTTGTGTTTTTAACCCGAAAGCTTCTTTCGCTTTGCTAATATTGGTAAACTGAGTGTAAGGCATAATTACTGTCTTCCCGTGCAAGTCTACATTCATAGTAAAGCAGTAGATAGATTTAATGTAGCTAAGTATTGCCAATTTGGTACTATTGATGTGAAGCAGATGAATGCAAAAAGAACTTATGGCAAAGCGTAAAAAAAGTAATCTCAACTGGATTAAGGAAACGCTTGAACTAAATCCCGACCATCATTGGGAATCTCCACCGGAATATAAGATATTTGTCGCGGGTAGAGGGGCTGTTCGCTTCAATGTTCCTCATGATTGGCATTTTGAACCCAAAGAAAATTCATTTAGGTTTTGCGATCGCAAACCACCATTAGATGATTGTGGTTTAGAAGTATCTTACAACCATTTACCGCCAAGGGATTGGAGTTTATTTCCCTTAAAACGTACTTTGAAGAAGATAATCGAAGACGACAGTCGTAATCCTTTTGAAGTCGGTGAAGTAATTACCGTCAAGCGTCAAACCGCTCGCATTGTATGGATTGAGATGAAATTCATTGATACTCAAGAAGAACCACGGTCCGCTTTTTCCCGCACTTGTATTGCGATCGGTTCAAATATTCAATGTTTAATCACATTCGAGTTTTGGGCTGACCAAGCAGAACAATGCACACCCGTATGGGATGAAGTGATGCGGAGTTTGACTTTAGGATTATATATTCGTGA
>JBHJOU010000231.1:0-8863 GCA_050329355.1 Rivularia sp. (in: cyanobacteria) | reverse complement strand
ATCGCGTTATATTTAATTACCGCTCGCCGCTATCAATCATCTGATTCTGTAGCTAATTCCTACGATGAATGGACTCAAGATGGTATTTTAGAATTTTACTGGGGTGAACATATCCACTTGGGTCATTATGGTTCACCACGGCAAAGTAAAGATTTTCTGGTTGCTAAATCCGATTTTGTCCATGAAATGGTGCGTTGGGGTGGTTTAGATAAATTACCTGCTGGTACCACGGTTTTAGATGTTGGTTGTGGAATTGGGGGTAGTAGCCGTATTTTGGCTGCTGATTACGGTTTTGACGTTACGGGTATTACCATCAGTCCGCAACAAGTCAGACGTGCTACTGAGTTAACTCCTCAAGGAGTAAGCGCAAAGTTTCTGGTCGATGATGCCATGGCGCTTTCTTTCCCTGATGCTAGTTTTGATGTAGTATGGTCAATTGAAGCTGGTCCCCATATGCCAGACAAAGCGGTTTTTGCTAAAGAACTAATGCGGGTGTTAAAACCCGGTGGGATATTGGTTGTAGCTGACTGGAATCAAAGAGATGACCGTCAAAAGCCGTTGAATTTTTGGGAGAAACCAGTAATGCGGCAACTATTAGATCAGTGGTCACATCCAGCTTTTTCCAGTATCGAAGGCTTTTCCGAACTTTTAGAAGCAACGGGATTTGTTGAAGGACAAGTGATTACGGCAGACTGGACACAAGAAACACTTCCTTCTTGGTTCGATACTATCTGGCAAGGAATAGTCAAACCTCAAGGATGGATGCGTTTTGGAGTATCGGGTTTTATTAAATCAGTGCGGGAAGTACCTACACTTCTGCTGATGAGGTTAGCATTTGGCACAGGACTTTGCCGATTTGGGATGTTCCGTGTACAAAGGTCAAAGGTTTAAGGTTTAAGGTTAAAGGTTAAAGGCAAGAGGCAAGAGGCAAGAGGTCAACTGTCCACTGTCAACTGTCAACTGGTGGTTCTCCTTTAAAAAAAGTCTGCCATCCAAGGAGATGAACCTGTAAATATCTCTGTCGCGATTGAAAGTGCAGCTTGTGTTCCATTGAGTTTTCCTGCAAGCTGCAATTGTTGGGGAGTAAATAATCCTGTATAGAGCGGTGCTAGCCCTCCGATGTCTAACTTTAATTCACCTTTACCACCTTTTACGACATTTCCGCTTCCTTTGCTGACAGATAAAATAAATTTACCGTTGTTTTCTACTATTAAATCATCTGTTATTTCTAGATGTAATTCGCGTTCAATTCCTGATAAATAACCGCGTGTGGATAATGCTTTTTCTACATTAATTATTCGCAACATCCAATATTGTGTAAACTTGATTTTGGCGGTTTGTTAGGGTAATAGTAATCTAAGATAATCGTTTAGAGAACCCCGCCAACGTATTTTATCTATTTGAGCGCGATGATTATTCAGAAATGACCAAAATGTTGTTGCGGCTGCGTTTGTCAGCACAACCCAATCCCTAATCCGTAAAATTGCATCGTCATTTTCTGAATGTTGACTGAATATCATGTAACCTTCGGGTTCTTCTACTGAACCGATCAGATAAGCATAGAAAGTATCTTTATCAGAAGGTTTCATGATGCGATGCCAAATCGGTTGAGCGCGATTCAAATATCCATTAATATTTTTTGCTTGTTTTGTATATAGTTCGTAAAAGATTTGTGAATCAGTAGGAACAGCTTTGAGAGGTAAAGGTTGTTCGCGAATTTGAATAGTCTGGGCTGGAATTTCCCAACCGCAAAAACTACCTCCCTGCTCGTATCCTAACTTTCTATATAAACGTTGAGTTGCGGGATAAAGTACGGAGATAGCGACACCGTTGTGATGAAGTCCTTTGATGGTATGTTGCATTAAAGTTAGGGCTGCACCAGTTCCCCGATGTTCGGGAGTAATACTAACTCCAGCGATTCCCGTCATCGGTACAGTTTCACCACCCCACCATTGCGTCATCGGAATAGTTGCTAATCCACCGACAATTTCTTGATTATGGCGGATTATCCGTAAGTTTTCTATCCCCATCAAGTTAACCCAACTTTGTTCTTGCTCTGGAGTACTTAAAAAACATTGTCCCAAAATATTTCCAAATCGCAGAGCATCTTCTAAGTGACAATCGCTACTATATTCAAATTCCGGCTTCATCATATTTACTGCAATAGAGAGTGGATCTCAAAGCATAATACAAAAGGTCGGTATTTTTGTTATTTAACTGATAAGTATTTATAAATTTTTATTTCAAAGTAGCTTTATGGAATCAATAAATAACAGATGATAAGTGCTAATTGAATTTAAATATATAAATATATCTTTTAATATATGAGATGCAACCCAAGATAACATTAATCGCGATTTTATTACTCATAAAATTAACTTACATTTTCCGAGTCAGAATCTGTCTCATTCGGTCCAGGCATCCATTTGGGAGTATAAACAGGTGATTGTGCTTCTACTCTACCAACAATTGATGCTGCTGCACCACACATAACCACTACTATTTGAGCAATATCTTGACCATAGTTTACAGATTCTCCTTTCAAGATTGCATCAACATCTTCGCCGACAATGGGAGCTATTGCTGCGGTTGATGTGAAGACAATACCCCAAAAAGTTTTGCTCCCAAATAAGCTTTTGCTTTTGTGATTCATATCGTTTGACTGTTGATGATGTTGTTCTTGTGGATGATTGAAAGCGGTCATAATTCTATTTTTTCACTCCGAAACAGTTAAGATGATTAAAAAAGTTTTGTGATTTAAACTTCACCGTAAAAACCCCAGTTTCGGAAATATTTGTGAAAAAAATTCAAATACTTGTACCATTTTTATATGAAGTTTATATGAAGCTATTCATCGAATTCACGTTAAAATAAACTCGACTTCTAGGGGCTACACTCAATCATTTCCAATAACTGCTGTTCACTCAATTGAGTAATTCCCAATTTTTCCGCTTTTTTTAATTTAGAGCCGGCATTTTCCCCTACTACTAAATAATCTGTACTTTTACTAATTGAATCGGTGACTTTTCCGGCAAATTTCTGAATCAATTCTTTGGCTTCATCTCGTTTCAATGTGGGTAGTGTTCCGGTGACGACGAAGGTTTTTCCAGCGAATTTTTGATTTACATTAGAAGCTGTTTTTTGCGTTTCTACAAGCTGCAATCCTGCATTTCGCAAACGCTCAATTAATCTTTGATTAGCTTCTATCCGAAACCATTGATGAATACTTTCGGCAATTTCTACACCGATACCGTAAATGGCTTCGATATCTGTAACTTTGGCTGCTGCTAATTTGTCTACACTATCAAACTTCTCTGTTACGGTTTGAGCGGTGACGCTTCCTACGTGACGAATTCCTAAACCATATAATACCCGCGACCAAGGTTGATTTTTCGATTTTGCGATCGCGTTGATCAATTTTTCTGCGGATTTTTCACCCATTCTTTCTAATTCAGATAATGTCTCTTTTGTCAAGTCGTATAAATCGGCTACAGAATTAACTAAGTTCTGATCTACCAATTGATGCACCACTTTCTCACCAATTCCGCGAATATCCACAGCATTACGACTTACCCAATGTTCTATGGAACCTTTGAGAATTGCGGGACAAGATATATTGACGCATCTCGTTACTGCTTCACCTTTTTCTCTTACCACGGGTTGTCCACAAACGGGACAATGGCTAGGCATTTCAAAAGGTGTAGTATTTTCTGGACGCAATTCTTTGAGTACCCGTACCACTTCCGGAATAATTTCCCCGGCTTTACGAACAATCACGGTATCCCCGATGCGGATATCTAATTGAGAAACGCGATCGCCATTATGCAATGTAGCACGAGATACTGTTGTTCCGGCAAGTTGTACTGGATGCATTTCCGCTAACGGAGTCAGAGCGCCGGTTCTACCAACATTCACGCTGATATTCTCTACACGGGTTGGTGCTTCTTCGGCTGCGTATTTGAGTGCGATCGCCCAGCGGGGGAATTTCTGCGTAAAACCTAATTCTTGCTGTAACGGGAATGAATTAAGTTTTACTACCACCCCATCAGTCATATAAGGTAATTTTAACCGTTCTGTATCCCAATGCTGATAATATTGAGCAACTTGATCAAGAGAATGACAAAGTTGTTTGTTGGGGTTAACTTTAAAGCCCATTTTTTGTAATAATTCCAAAGCTTCCCATTGATTATTTGCAAAACTCACATCATCCATACCGGGAATTTGCAAAGTATAAGCAAAGAAATCCAAACGTCTTTTATCTACCTTACGAGAATCTAACTGTCTGAGAGTACCAGCAGCAGCATTGCGAGGATTAGCAAATAGACTTTCATTCTTATATAATCTTTCCTGATTAATTTTTTCAAATACATCCAAAGGTAAAAACGCTTCACCCCGTACTTCTATTTTTTGTAAAGAAGCATGGTTTTTTGTTTCAATATCATCCAAATTTAATCTTAAAGGAATCGAACGAATTGTCCGCACGTTTTGCGTAATATCTTCCCCACTCACCCCATCACCGCGAGTTACACCCCTAACTAAAACACCGTTTTCATAAGTTAACGCTAAAGCATTGCCATCAATTTTCAATTCGCAAACATAATCAACTTGCTCTTGGGGGGGTGCGTTTCTTCTCCATCTTTCATCCCAAATTCTTAATTCATCAACATTAAAAGCATTTTCTAAACTGTAAAGCGGAATGTTATGACGTACTGAAGTAAATGCAGTTGCAGGTTTTTCCCCTACTCGTTGCGTCGGGCTATCGCGGGTGATTAATTGGGGGTATTGGGTTTCTAAATCCTGCAATTCGCGGTACAATTTATCGTAAATCGCGTCTTCCATCATCGGAGCATCAAGGACGTAGTAAGCGTAACTGGCTTGGATTAAAAGTTTTCGTAATTCTTCAATTCTTTGTTTGATTTCTGGTTCGATGGATTGCATTAATTACGCCTCCTTTAAAAGTTTGGGAATAGAAGTTTAATATAAAAGGCATTTAGTGCTTTTGTACTAAAAATATGGGTGGATGTCAAGATTTTTGGGATTATAAACCTTACTAGACGCACAGAGCGCTGAGGGAAGAGGTTAAGGAGAGAAATTGTAATATTTGTAGGGTGTGTTAGACGCACGACTATAGCGGTTTTCAGTTGAATAGAATACACTCATAACCTCACCCCCATCCCCTCTCCTTATTAAGGAGAGGGGTGAGGTTCTACGAAGTGTATTGCACTCAACCGAAAAGGGCTATATATAATATATTGGTTTAACAGATTAATTAAATGTTCGTCTAAGGCACCATCTATAATTTTATGAAATTACGAGATTACCAAAATTCAAAAAATGGTGTGTCACTAGGATGTTAACTTTTTCGAGAATTAACCCAAATTTATTCATACAATTTGTTTGTAGTTAATAACGAACAGTATCCGACTAGGAACCCAGAGTTCTCGGCTCTGCCTCGATTCCAACACTCGGAGCCGCCTCGGTAACTTTAATATAACGCTTGACTAAAGCACTGCTATCAATAAAGTAAACAGCCATTATCTAGCGACGTTCCTCGATGATTGTTTCAGAAACAGGTTTACTTTGTATTTGAATCAATTTTCGTTGTTGTTGCTGATTATTAAATGGTTGCTTAAGCTCTTTAACTAAACCAGATGTTAATAGTGCTTGATGAAACGTATTTTTTTGAGTATTTTTTTTAGCTTCAAGACGCTCTTGTATAGCTTGATAAAGCTGCTGTAATTCTTCTGGTTTAAGGAATTCTAATTCGTTAAGTATTTCGTTGAATGTCATTGGCTTTTATTTTAGAGTGATATCTCTATCACTTTTATATGACGAATCAAGCGATATAACCTTGCTACCCAACCGCGATCATCCCAAATTGACTTGTTTATATCTTAGTTTAATTAACTTGCATAAATTATCAGAGTCATACGTATACAAGAATAAGACGGACGAAAAATCCACATAATCTATAAACTTTAAGATATGAAATTACAGAATCTGAAATCCAAAATTGTTTTGGGAAGTTTTATTGTTCTCAGTAGTCTTCCTCTAGCTAATAAGCCATCAACTGCTGCAATTGACTGTAACGCATTTGAATCATTTGGGAATAATTTTCAGTCACAAATTTTGTCAGAAATTAATAAGGAAGTAGCAGGGCAAAGTTATGAAATAAATAAACGCAAAACCCTAGTAATTCATAGCGTAGAATCAGTTTCTTTTGATGGATGTAGCATTAAAGCTAATACCAAGGTAACTTTGAAACGCAAAGTACGCCGTGATGCACATGGAAACGTAAAAATTCGTGCAGATATTACTGATTTCAACTTAGCTAGTAAACGACTATGCTATAAAAATGCCAAAGTAACTGATGTTGATTTGAGTAGAACTTTGGGTATTGGCGAAGCTGTTTACAAATGGGTCGCAAATAAAGCGCTGCCTGATGGAAAATGCATAAGCATTTAGGGTAATCTCATTCAGGAATTATCCAATGTAATGCCCAGATATGCTTCAGTTAGAGACTGATTTTCAACAATCTTTCAAGACTTACGCAACGCCCCTACCCCTATTCCCTTAACAATGCCATGTTCATTTCCTAGTCCGGTCTAACTCCGTAGGAATCGCGGAAGAGAACGACCATCGCCCTATACTGAATCATCCATCCAGCCACAGCAAGCTGAACAGCTTAACTCGAAGAGTGATCTGCTTGCCTTACTCGCTTCGCTATCGCAATCTTTATATGACGAATGAAGCGATATAGTCCGAATCGCTTCATGCATCAATCACTATTAATTATTCAACAAGCGGAATTAGGTAGGATTCGTTAGCATCCGTTTCTGTAGCAAATTAATAATTGCAGCTTTTTCTAAAATTCCTACCAACACGTTATTATCACGAATCACAGTCAGTGCAGATAGCTTTTGTTGTTCGATTAACTGCACTACTTCCAATAAAGGTTGGTCGGCTTTTACTGTAGTAGATTCAGCAATTGGTTTCATAACATCTTTAACCTGAGTTTCTGACCATAACTGCGGTGAAACAGTACGAAAATTATCAGCAGATATTGCTCCTACCAGTTGT
Source organism: Rivularia sp. (in: cyanobacteria) (assembly GCA_050329355.1). Lineage (GTDB taxonomy): Bacteria > Cyanobacteriota > Cyanobacteriia > Cyanobacteriales > Nostocaceae > Rivularia. The sequence goes on along the minus strand of JBHJOU010000231.1, from coordinate 1,783 downwards.
CCATCACTGTTAGTGACTAAAAACCGCTGCCATTTCTGTCCGCTTACTATTTGCTCGTCCGCAAACTCTCTAAGTGTAAAATTATCGGCAACAATCGGGCGATCGCTACTTACAGCATCACCAGCAGTTAAACCCGTAAACTGTTCTTGTACTCTTGCAGCTTGGGCTGCATTACCAGCATTTCTCAATAAGAAGAAACCAATTAATAAGTTCCAGAAGTTAGCAAAACTGCCCGTTAACAACAATGGAATTAAACCACTTGCAACAGCAATCCAACCAAAAAATTGTCCAACTCGACTTGCAAAAACCACTCCTTTATTAGGATTACCAGTGATTTTCCAAACTATCGCTTTAAGTATATTTCCACCGTCTAAGGGTAAGCCAGGAATTAAGTTGAACAAGCATAGTGCCAAATTAACAGAAGCCAACACCCCTAAGATTGCTGAGAATACCCCAGAAGCTCCAGTACCAAAACCAATTGCTGCAAATACACCAAATAACAATAAACTGACTAAAGGACCTGCGATCGCTACCCAAAAAGCAGATGCTGGAGTATTTGATTCTTTTTCTAAACTTGCTAAACCACCAAATATAAATAGGGTGATGGATTTAACATCAATTCCTTGACGGATGGCAACAAAACTATGTCCTAGTTCGTGAGCAACAACAGAGCCAAAAAGCATCAAAGCTGTCATTAAACCCAACAATAAAGCAGACCCATTCCCTAAATAAGGAAATGCACTCGCTAGTCCGGTGCCATAAGTCCAAGTCACCAAACCCAGTACTAAAAACCAGGATGGATGAATATAGAAGGGAATCCCAAACAGGTTGCCAACACGAATTGTGTTATTCATGGCGTTTACCTTTATTTTTTACACTGAGAGGCTTTTCTTTGCCCCTCGATAGCTTTATAGTAACGAATTGTTAAGCAGTTTTAATATTTGTAACTGTAGTGGTGTCCGTCCGTAGGAGTGCGGTTATGCGAATTGAGTAGCATTGCTGTTCTATTATTTCATAATTAAAACCCACTTAGCAACGGCTGGAAATCTTAATTAATTTATTTTTGTTTTGTATTCAGCTAAAAAGAAAAACTTTCTCAAATTTTATATTTACGAATAGCACCATTCATTAAGTTAATCTGCTCGACATGAAAAGAGGGAGGCATTAAGCTGTGGATTTTATGATCTAAACCATCATTCATTACATCAGATGGGAGTAAAGAGTGATTTAATCCTAATGTGTGACCAATTTCGTGAGCAATGGTGTTAGCAATTAAATTGGATATTTGATTAAAACTCAGACTTGCTAGATAAGAAGCATTAAGTATATTATCTATCCGAACACCCGCACAATCTGTAACTTTGCCAAGAATAAAACTAGCAATTCCTAAATAGTCAGCTTGTTCTTCAGCGACAAATACATAAACATGAGTAAAGTTTTCTCCCCAGTCTCTTGAATCAGGTGTATCTGAAGTTAAAAATACATTAACGCTTCTAAAAGCACCGAAAATTTTAGCAAATGCATCTGCCAAAATTTCTTCTAACATGGTTCTTTGCTCTTGAATAATAAAGCCCATCCCTGAGATATCAATCCAAATGCAGCGGCGAGTTTCCTTGCTTTGATCGGCAATTAAGTATCCACAGAAGGGACAAACTCGCCAGTTGGTTTGGATGTGGGAACGGCAACCTTGACAACGAGGTATGAAAGGTCTTTCTAGATTAATCCGTTCCCAAATCGGGACTTTAAGCTTACGACTGGTCTTTTTTAAATTTAAGCGGTCGTA
>JBHJOU010000820.1:0-2738 GCA_050329355.1 Rivularia sp. (in: cyanobacteria) | reverse complement strand
TCTTTTTTGCTACTTTGGCGATTTATGTAGTAAACTTTGACTCCAGTGGCTTTCATAATCGGTTGAAAGCCGCAAGTTGCTGGTATCGCTTTTACCGTATAGTCCATACTGGTGAAAGTTAGATTCGTAGCAACGCTGAGAATACATATTTTACTGAGTTTGATTACTTCTTCAAATGGTTTCTTCACGATTAATAAGTAAAAACAACGAAACTCTTTGTCAGCAAATTAAGTCGTTTGTGCAAAGAAGTCAAAGGTTGAAGCAAAAGTTGGTAAGCTAAAAAGCCTTTAATTTGTATATTCAAATTTTATTAAAGTCTTGTAGTGCCGGCATCCCTTCACTTTGTTCGAGGGCAAGCCTGCCCGCTAGAAAAATACAAATTAAATGCGCGACAACTTAATTTGAATTCAAAAATATGGCACTCAAATAGTTTAAGCCATATGGGGAATATTCCGGTTACTCAATCCAGACTCTGAAAAATTATGACAAATTGTATCTAAAACGTGTATTTTTGTACGTTTGGTAAGCAAATGTGACAATTCCTATCTTTTTGCGGCTTTCCCGCTTGGAGAGCAACTTCTTAAGGGAATCTATCTTCATAGGGAGATTGTAATTAGAAACTTTATACAAATGCCGCTTCTAAGCATTTTTTGCTGCATTTAAGTTAAACGGCGAAAAAAACTAAATCGTTACGAATATTTTGGGTAAATCCCATCCCATCCCAACACAGTACAAGACAGCCGAGGTTTTATAGATAATGTTAAGTATATCAGTTAACAATTCAGAGCAAACTCAACAAGTTAATCATGAACCAGCTTGGAAGGTGATCGAAACAACATTTAACCCCAACGAATTACATCATAAAGAAACTGTTTTTACCCTTGGTAATGGTTATTTGGGAGTACGGGGTAGTTTTGAAGAAGGATATATCCACGAACATTCCGGAACAATTATTAATGGTATATATGACGATGTAGCAATTGCAGCAACGGAAATTGTCAACTGCCCCAATTGGCTACCTTTGACGATTAAAATCGCTGGTGAAGCTTTTCGGATGGACAGCGGTGAGATACTCGCATACAAGCGTCAATTAGATATGCGTTTGGGTATTCTTAGTCGCGATATTCGCTGGCGATCGCCATTAGGACATACGATAGAATTGCACTTTGAGCGTTTTGTCTCTCTAGCTAGTCAACACTATTTAGCGATACGTTGTGAAATTACTTCTATTGATTATCAAGGTGAAGTTGAAGTTATCGCTGGTTTTGAGGCGCAACCCCACACCCTAGGAATCGAACATTGGCAAACTCTTAAAGAAGGTGGTACGGATAAAATCATTTGGCTGCACGGTAAAACTTTGCACTCAGAAATTGAATTGAGTATGGCTGCAAAGTTAGTTGTAGAACATGAATCCGATGCCTTTGCCCGTGAATTTGAATGCAGTTGTGAACTGACAAAGCAATTCCAAATCAAACCCGGAGAAACCGTCAGTGTAGACAAAATAGTCACCGTTTACACCTCAAGAGAAACATCAACACCAGCGGAAATTGCCTTAATCGACTTAGTAGAAGCACCAAGTTACAGCACCTTATTAGCAACTCATATTGCAGCATGGGAACGAGTATGGGTTCATAGCGATGTGATTATTGAAGGTGATGAAAAAGCTCAGTTGAGCGTCCGTTACAATATCTTCCAAATCCTGGCTGCAACACCTCGTCACGACGATAAAGTTAGTATTCCTCCCAAAACTCTTTCCGGTTTTGAATATCGTGGACACGTCTTTTGGGATACAGAAATTTTCATCCTTCCCCTACTTACCTTTACTCAACCAACCTTAGCTCGTAATCTGCTCAACTACCGTTACCATACCCTACCGGGAGCAAGACGCAAAGCCCAATCAATGGGGTACAAAGGAGCAATGTTTGCTTGGGAAAGTGCTACCACCGGAGATGAAGTAACTCCTCAATGGGTACTCGATCCCAACGGTAAATTAGTCCGTATTTGGTGCGGTGATTTAGAAATTCATATCAATGCAGATATTGCTTATGCAATTTGGAAATATTGGCAGCATACCGGCGATAATCAATGGATGTGCGATTATGGCGCAGAAATGATTTTGGATACTGCGGTTTTTTGGCAAAGTCGGGTTACATGGAATGAAAAACGTCAAAAATACGATATCCTCAATGTTATTGGACCCGATGAAAATCACGAGCAGGTTGATAACAATGCTTTTACTAATGTCATGGTCAAATGGCATTTACACACTGTTGGGGTATTGTGGGAATGGTTAACAACAAATTATCCCGAAAAAGCCTTACAATTAGCAGTCAAGCTGGATATAGTTCCTCAGAGATTGGAAAATTTGGCTTTTATTGCTGATAATATCTACCTAAATCACGACCATAAAACAGGTTTAATCGAACAGTTTGATGGCTTCTACGATTTAGAACAGGTTAATTTCGACGATTACGAACCACGTACTAAATCAATGCAAGCTATTTTGGGAGTTGAAGAAACTCAAACTACCCAAATTCTCAAACAACCAGATGTATTGATGTTATTTTACTTGTTGCGTGACCGTTTCGACTTGAAAACCATTTCCGCCAATTGGGATTATTATACACCCCGCACCGACCACGTTTATGGTTCATCTTTAGGTCCAGCAATCAACGCCATCATAGCTTGTGATTTGAATCAACCAACAGAAGCGTACACTCACTTTATGCGTGCCGCCT
>JBHJOU010000379.1:0-14739 GCA_050329355.1 Rivularia sp. (in: cyanobacteria) | reverse complement strand
TATATTACCAGAAGAACGCTTTCCTAAATCCGCAATGGCAGAAGATTTCCAAAAGTTTGATTTAATCATCGCTGTTGATGAATCGGAACATCGTCCTTTAATGCAAGAACGTTTTCTTCAGTGGATGGATAATATTGAATATTGGTTAATTCATGATATTGGTGAAACTTCTCCACAACAAGCTCTTGGAGAATTAGAACAAAAGGTACTAAAATTGATTGAAAAATTAATTAATAATTGACAGCTTGCAATTTATGTTCAAAAAAATTAAAGGTTTTTTATTCCTAGGTGTTGGCTATATGCTTTCACCTTTATCTTGGTGGAATGACTTATTTTTTAATTTACCAATTGCTTATTTTTTCGGCTATCTTGCTAGTTCGATTTCTCCACATTTATTCTTACCTTTTACAATTATCGGATATTGGATATCAAATATTTTAGGTATCCTGATGATGCAAATCGGCGCTTTAGATCTGTTTTTTGAGCAAAAATCAACGAATCTTAAAAAAGATTTACTCATTGGATTAGGAACTTCAACTATCTACACTTTAGTAATTATAGGATTAGTCTATTTTCATATTCTCGAACTTCCTTCTTTTTTAAATGGAATAACGCCGAATTTATGATACGGCAGGAAACTACCCTATTAAGCAAATCTAAAATTAAGAGTAATATTACTTAAATACTTAAATACTTAAATAATTCAATACTTGAATAAATAACTAATTAACTATAAATCGAATCAATATAAGTTTCGTTAAAAAATGATGACAAAGAATATTTCCATACAATATAATTAGTATAATTGCTGACATATAATATGTGTTTGGTTCCCATTGATGGCGGCTTTTGATTTTTTAAAGTCAGGTTAATAACCTTGCTTAAATTATCGATCGCACATAGAGTTATACATTGCTTAATTTAACGTGAATTTGGTGACAACTATTAGTTGTCAGGTTTTTTAGTGTAAGTATCTCTAACATCCTTACAACTCTGATCAAAACCCGACTTCTAGATCCAATTGTCGTAGTACTTTGCACATCCTTGCGGAGTACTCACATTAATGTATAACCTCTAACGCAGCCTATGAATGGGAATTCAGATAATAGCTAAAATACTGCGATCGCAATATTTTGCTGAGTATATAGTTACACAAAAGTCTAAGTCGTAATAATGTATATGAAAAGGCAAATTCTTAGTACAACAATTGTGATATCTACAGTTTTATCAAGTAACTTTTCAGGTTTAGCCAGTGCGTTGAAGGGGGTTATAGGGATTGAATATCAAGCTATCAAACCACAAAATTCTATTGATGCAATGTTGAATCCCGAACAAGGTGGTATTAGACCAATGCCACCACCACCACCGTGGATTCCTCCAGTAGAAGAAGGGATGATAAATAAAATGCCACCAGCTAGACCTAAAGCTGGTTATAGGGATTATACACCAATAAGACATTTACCACCATCGGCACCTTGGATTACTCCGAGCGTCGAAAATGATAGTCAATTACCGAGAGAACAATCTTTCCCGATTCGGTAATATTGGGTAATTGGTAATTGGTAATTGGTAATTGTTCCCGAACCAACTTGATTACAAGTGTTTAACCGGACATGATATTCTTTGTAATTTGTAAGATATTCAATTAATTTTTTGGAACAGATAGAAAAATCGGATAAAATCAGTATCATAAGACTAATTATATCCGTTAAAAACTTAATAAAATATATTTACGTTTTGATTATTAGTAATTTCATCAACTGAAATTAAAGCTTGCGAAAAGCTTCTGTGGATGTGTAATTTTGTCGATTGCTATTGTCTTTAAATTGAGTAAAACTTTGTAAGTTTAATCTGTTTGTGTTTCCCAGATTAATAGTTAATAAAGTGTTAGCAAAACTCTTATTGTAATTAGTAGTAGCAGAGCGATGATTTGCATCTTGGACGCTAGTACCGTAAGTAGTTAATGAAGCTGTACCCCAATCACAATCACGGGGACTACAACTACCAAATACTCTAATATTCAATTTATTTCCGCTAGCTTTAGTTACAACTAATTTGGTAATTCCGCGAGTATTAGAATTTGTATTTTCCCAAGTACCAACGAAATCAGCAGGTGCAGCCAAAGAAGCGTTAATAGAAGCCAAACTTAATACTGTACCAACAGTAGCAACAGCCAAAGAACGTTTTAACATATTTAAACTCCTGAAAAAGATTGTTTAGTTTTTTTGTATTGGGTTTGAATTCCCACTTGATATTTAATACGTTTAAAGTTGAAATTTTATGCGGAATTTGGAAAAGTTTTTTTATAAAATCAGAAGTCGGATTTCTAAAAAGAAACCCGACTTCTCTGTGTCATTTGAGATTTAGCCTATTATTATCTCTTACCAATTAATTACGCCATTTTTCGCTCCAAGCACCCGTAACATTAAACCCACCAGCAACGGGAGTTAACTTAATGGAACCGTAAGCAAATGTATTACAAATAGGTCCAAAATTTGCTTTGCAGATATCACTAGCACCGTGACCTGTATTACCACGAGTACCGAGATGAGAGTAAGTATTCCCTTCCCAATTACCGTTACCAAACCAAGTAGTATTGCTACTTCCTACACGCAGTACACAACGTAAACCAGAACCATTACGGTTTCCTGTAAGGTCAGAAACTTGATATTCGTCAAAGTAATTTCCACAAGTTTTCGGTCTAGATAAAGGTTTATAGGAAGTGGATTGTACTGGTATCCATTCTTCGTTCCATGCACCCGTTACGCGAATTCTCGAACCAGGTAACAACTGTATGTTAAGATTACGGTCAAAATTACCATTAGTGTGTTCTCCATTACCATGCATATCAGAAGCAGAACCAATTAGGCTATTACCTTGATAAAATGCGTGTCCTACGTGTCGATAGGTACTACCACTCCAATTTCCTTCACCATACCAAGCGATTTTAGGAAGACGGTTTGTTCTAGTACCCTGAGCAAATTTTACACAACGAATACCTTGACCTTGTGCATTACTCAAAGATTTAACAACATAAGTTTTTGTATGAGGGTCACAAGTAAATTTTGATGCAGGATTAATTTTAATATTAGGTGTGGGAATAGAAAATTGAGCGAGAGCGGTTGATGCTGTCGAAAGGATTACTATACTACCGAAAACTGCTGTTTTAATTACTTTACCGAACATTTGGAGACCTCACAAATAAGTTTAATTCTCTGTATTCTCTAGATACGTGTGGTTCCAAATATTTATGCAGCTATTTATAACATTTTTTTTGATTTTATACGAAATTATTCGGTTGTTATAAAAGACTAATTATGTATATAAAGATAATTATGACTACTTTCATACTCACTATGATGGTTAAAAAATTTGTAGTGCGTTGGCGCACTATCCCGCCCTTAATCACGAATGTGAAGGTAGCTTAATATTTTGTGCAAATAAACTTTGTAACCGATGCAATTTAGAGCCTACTTGGTATAGCAAATCGCCTTTACCTAAAAGATAAGCAGCAGCGTTTTCTTTACCACCCAAAATAATTCTAGAATCGGCTTCGCTAGCGGTACGTAAAGCAACTCTTCCGGGTAAATTCGAGCGGATTATCGGTGTAACTACTGAAGCATCGGGACGTTGAGTAGCAATAATTAAGTGAATTCCCGCAGCCCGTGCTTTTGCACCCAAACGTTTTATACTTTGTTCTAAGGCTGTACGAGATTCCTTTTCAGCCATAAAATCGGCATATTCATCAAAAATACAAACGATACGGGGTAAAGGTTTATCGGCACGTTGATTGTAACTACCTAAATCGTTACATCCAGCAGTTTCAAAACGCTGATAACGCAATTCCATCTCGTTAACCAAATCTTCCATCAGCGCGATCGCACTATCACTATCTTTAACGATAGGTGAATACAGCCACGGCATTTTCTCGAATTCGGGAAAAGTCACACGTTTAGGATCAACCAAAGCGATTTGCAGATATTGCGGAGAATAGCGAACTAGTAGACTGAGGAGTTGCGATCGCAAAAATTCGCTTTTACCACTTCCAGTGGTACCACCAACTAAAAAGTGACAGGTATTGGGATCTGATAAATCGGCTTCGACTAATTCTCCTTCTAAATTTACGCCAATAGCAATTTTTACTGATACAGAATTAGGTAATTTATCTGACTTTATATAATGATCAAAAATAGCAGTTTGTCGATTGGGATTGGGTAAATCAACGCTTATATATCCAGCTTGCGGTTCAATTAGCGGCGGATTTTCCAATCCCATTTGTACCTGTAAATCTGCGTATAACTTCTGAATAGCATTAACTTTTACACCTAATTGCGGCTTGAGTTTCACTCGAATAAAACTAGGAGCAACAACAGTTCCAATCAAATCTACATTAATCCCAAAAGATTGTAAAGTTGTCACCAACTCTTCACCAATAGCATCAGCATCAACCAATACCTCTTTATTTTCTTCCTCCGCGCTAAGAGCGTCTCTGCGGTTTTTTAATCCATAATCTTCTGCTGTTACAGAGGAGTTATCATCTTTTTCTACAGAAACTTGATCAGAATCTACCCCATCACCAAAATAACTTTGACACTTTTGCTGCTGGGGACAAATTTCGCACAAATAAGGCTGAGTTGTTCGAGGTGGTACCTCCAGAGGAGGCTCGCAACTTAACCATTCCTGCATTTGCTGTAATTTGTAGGGAATCAACTGATGTATCGTATCTTTCAACTGTTCCCAATCATAATGATACTCCTTGAACTCCGGTAACACGCAGTAAACCGCCGAATCTACAGGTACTTGCTGCTTTTGTTGCAGCATATAACTATAAAGAGAAACTTGGGCTAATTGTGCTGATGGATCGACGGGTTGATAGGTTTTAAACTCAATTACACACAAACGTTTGCGTTCCCAATTGTATATCAAACAGTCGAATTCTCCCCTAACTTGTTGTTGGCTTCCATTGGGTAAATTGAAATAATGTTCTAATTGACGTTCTTGTGAAATAAAAGTATTGCGAATTAGACTTTCCGCACTGCAATAGCGTCTATTTACGATTAGAATTTTAGCAAAGCGTTGAATTATACCTCGCAAACCATGCCAAACTTGTAGCATTGGTTGAGCTTTACTGCTATCTTTTAAAACAATTTTTTCCAGATAAGATGAAAACTTAACTTGAAAAAAAAGCTGCTGCATTTCTTGAGCAACTGTTTTTATTTCTAACTGCGATGCTTCTAGTTTAAATAATTGCTGAAATCTCGGTTCAATAAGTGTTAAATTAATAAATTCATCTGCTAAATAATGGAAAATTTTACCGATTCCAGTTACAGTATCGCGGGGAATAAATACTGTTTTACCGCCAAATTTATCGCCGAGATAAAACAGACGCGGACATTCAAATGCAACTCGAACTTTAGTGACGGTTAAAGATGAGCTATCGGGTTTTTTAGTAAATTTATTTTGATGAAATGCCATATTAAAAAGGTTATTTTGACTATTAGAATTAAACTCTAATAAACGGTGATGTACAGCAGCTAGATAAACCGTATCCATAGCCGCATAATGTAATTGCTTTTGTGTCAGAGGACGTTTCCCCCAATCACTAGCTCCTCCATCGGCATCTACATTAGTAAAATTGCACAATTCTGTTGCAAGAGTTTTGAGTTTTAAATTAGATGTTTCTAAAACTTTTTGAGTAATTTTTCTAGCAATTTTCAGCGTACAGGTAATATTACAAGTTAACTTCCCTCCGAGATATCTTAAATCAAAACTGGCATTATGAAATACCTTTTCTATTTGGGGATTAACCATAATTTGGTCAATAAAATATGCTGCTAAATCTGGTTTATCCAACACATCGAGAATGTAAGAAAATTCACCCGTTGAATCTTTCGGGTTAGCTAATACTTGAATTAGAGAGAGTTTAGGATTTGCAGTTCTACAGTTAGCGATTTCTGTATCTAACCATAATATTTTAGACGAACGAAATTGATTAATTTGGGTTTTTATTTGTGTTTCATCTGTTAGGTAGTGCATTGAAATATATACTGATAGAATAAAATTTTTCAGAGGATGTTTTAAAAATATTCGGCGGTTGAAACCCGCCGTGGCAGCGGGTTTCGTTTGTGTAGCAGCGGTTTCAACCGCTAAATATATCTAAACACTCAACACAATTACCTGGTCTTTTAACTTTGCTTTGGAATCGAGAATTTTAACTTTTCTTTCATCACATAAAGATTTAATTAGCAAATTTACATCACTTTCACTCACATCAGAAAACTGAACCATACAATTTGATATTAAAGTAGGAACTCCCATATATTGTTCAGTTTTTACGAAATTAAACAAGAAATCTTTTACTGCTCTGAAATCCTTTTCATTTTCTTTAGTATTATTTTGTTTATTAACAATTTCTAAACTCTGTAACAAAGTACATTTATCTAAAAGTTGAGATTCACGAACCAATGATTGTAGTTCTGGTAAATTAATTGTTTTACCACCAATGACTAACTCATGAGCTAAAGCAGCATTTACCAAACTATGATATGTAGCTAATACATGAACCGAAGTTAAATTTGGCTTAATATGAATATTGTCTGTTGCCGTAAAAATCTGCTGATATAGTTGATAACCTTTGAGTTTTCCATTTCCAACATTACCAATTCTAATCAGATATAGTTTGTCACAAAGCTGATTTTGAATTGCTTTAAGAGAAGCATTCATAATATTAAAGAAACTGGTCATATTAGAATCTTCCGTCCAAACTATTCCTACCCTTTCGCGTTTACCAGGCTGTAAATAGCTCAAAGAATAACCCGCGTATTTACCACTAATAAGTTTCTGTTTAATTCCTTCTATTCCTAATGCTTCTAAGGCTTCTTTGAGATTACCAATTAAATCAGGTGCTGATAATAAAGTAATTTTAGAGATTTTCTCTTGAGTTTTTTTATATTCCTTTTGCCATATTAATTCAAATTCCGCTGCAATGGTTGGGGGGTCATTCGTTGCTTTTGTAGTAGTAATAACTATTGGAGGTTTAGTCTGTCCAGGATTTTTGATGACATATGTAATATTTTTCTCGCTGTCTTCTTGTCCCGGTCTTTCCCTAGTATCTATCAGCGATAATTTATATTTTTGATATTCATTCTTTGCTAAAGTTAATGCATTTCTCGGTAGAGTTTTACCACCAAGAAAACTTTCTGTCAAAAATTGCTGAGTTAAGGGAAAAATCGCTGATGTCGGCTGTGGATTTACTTGTTGATGTAACGGTTTTAGTTGATAAGCCCAAAGTGCTTCTACCTGTTTTAAGTTAATTTGTTTTAATTTTAATGTTTTATCAATTCTAGCTTGGTCAGCTTGCTCAATACTGTCTAGATTTCTGTTCCATGTATTAGTAATAACGCTAATAATAACTAAAAAGTTTTTTAGATAACTATTATGAATAGTTGTATTGACATTGAATAAAGATTGAAAATCCTGAGAACCATCTGATAAACGAGGAATATTATCTAAATTATCAAAACATAAAACAATCGGTTGAGTTTGAGTAGAAATCCTGCCAAAATTCGCCAAAATGTATTTAGCAGCATCTTCTGAATCAATGCAACTTCTAACCTTTAAGGCTTCCATCGACTCTTCACTTAAGTCATCCCCCCGCAACCACTCGCAAGCGATAGGATATAATTCTGGGTTTGTTAAATCGTGTAGTACACCAAAAAAAAAGTCGGGATTGAAAAGTCCAGCTGTTTTATAAGTTCTTTTCAGATGTTGAATAAATTTACGGCGATCGCTCTGTAAAAACAACCAACTATTACTATTTTTCGTAAAGGCTGATAAGTTTTTCAGCCACAACATCAACTGCGATTCTTGCTGTCCTTCGGGAACTTGAATTAAACTATCAACAGTAGAGCGTAGAACGTGTCTCCAGATATAATCGCTATTAGCCCAAGGACCAATATAAACAAAAAAAGCTTTAGAATTAAGAATACGTTTGAGACGACCTAATAAATAACTTTTACCAGAACCAGAGTCACCTGAAAGTAATAAACTGCGGCTACGATTATCTTTAATAACTAAATCGAGAAATTCTTCAACTTCAGTTATTACTTCTTGATGAATTGAATCAACGCTGTTACGTAAATCTTGTTTTTCTTCCCAAAAGTTACCCGGTTTGAGATTTATGAGACCAAAAGGATTGACCTCACGTATAATAATATTATCGATAGATGTCATGATTAAATTATGGTGTGAGTAGCAAATTCAAATAAAAGGATAGTTATTCAACTGAGATAAAGAAAATTGGACCGCCAACATTTTGTTCAATTCCACTCTGAATTTGTTTGGAAGTGTAAGCGTTAGCTTCTTGCAAAGTACTCAACTCAATTTTGTCATCAGCTTGCAAGCGATAAAGTGCTTTATCTAACTCATCCCTTGACAATGGGGGTTGTAATTTTTCCCGCAAGTAGAAAATAGGTAAATAATTTCTAGTACCTATTTCCTTATCTAATTTCTGGATGATTTGTAAAATTTCTTCATCAGAAACATTAGTAATCTCTACAGTAGACTCCGTAGTAATACCTGGTTGTTCCGACTTAATCTGTAGAGTTTTCCGTAAAAAGTGCAGGTAATTATTTAATAAATCTAAACTTATAGTCGGATTAGCCCCCTTTTTCGGAACAAAATCATCTCGTAAAAACTCAATTCCTCTTTCTGTCAGCCATACTTCAGCTTTTGTCTTTTTAATTTTGATTTCAGCTTCAATTAATCCGCGACTGCTGAGACTTTTTAAAATGTCTTCTTTTTCGATAGCTTTCAACGAAGATTTGATTTTACTCGGTGCAACTTTACCTGAAGCTTTACCGACATTCTCCAGTATCTTAAGTTCTTTATCCTCGATAGGAATTTCAGCCGCATCAAGTTTCAATAAAGCTTGACCAGGAGGTAAAATTTTTACAGATGCAATCTCGCGAGAATAATCGATGATATCGCGATCGCCTAAATTTTGGCAAATACTGTTTTTAGCTTTAAATAATTTGAAAACGTTGCTAGTCAAGCTTGAGCGGTAGTTTTCGCATCCTAACAACTTAAATAAAAACTTTAATTCATTCGTATCCATACGGTAATCTTGCTTGTATATCAGTCAGCACTACCTGACTGAGAAGGGTATAAGTTTGTTTCCTTTTTTTATTTTAATGAGATGTACTCGCTTACGGCAAAATTAGTTATTAAAAATAATAAAGATGGACGACTCGAATCCACCTTTTACATCTAAATATTTCTGATATTGCTAAATACGGGTATGAATTTAGATTTTGAGACGTTGCACTGCAACGTCTCTACACTCACCCTTTCACCTTCCGCAAAACATCAAACGCTTTACCCCTAACACCTACAGGTAACAAAGACAATCCTAACCCAGTCCATGCTTTAGCAGTAGAAAAAGATTTTCCTTTCTTAACTAACTCCCTTCCTTTTGCGGTTTCACCTGTTTCTATTAACCGCAAACCTAGCAATAATTGTGTTTCTTTTAAACGCTCTAACCTGATTTTTTCCAACTTCTGCGAATCAAATTTATAACTTTGCAAATACTGTTGCTTACCTGTTAAATAAGGAATAGCGCGGTTAATTCCTTGTTGTTGTGCGTGTACTCGATATTCCATTAACAATTGTGGTAAATAATAACCTTTCTTCCCAGCCAAAGCTAACCGTACAAATAAATCATTATCCTCACAATTCTGCCAATTTGGCTGCATAAACCCGACTTCAACTACAGTTTGACGGCGAAATAAAGTTGCACCAATTTGAAAACTTTGATTGACAAATACAACTTCTAAAAGATTATCTACCACTCCTTCAGCTAAATCTTCTCTTCCCCAATTACGAGAATTTTCCTCAGTTTTAGCTTCATCTCGCACATTATTAATATCAATTATCCAATGGTCAGTACCAACAAAATCAATGGTAGAATCTTGCTCTAGGATGGTAGAAGTTTCCGCGATAAAATCTGGGGTTAATCTATCATCATCATCAAACTTAATAAAATAATCGCCAGTTGCTGCATCAAAACCAGAACGCATATTATTACTTTTACCAATATTCTGTTGATGGCGGATATATTTAATCCGATTATCTTCATACTGCGACATTAAATCCCCAGTTCCATCACTAGAACCATCATCACAAACAATCAGTTCAAAATCTTGATAAGTTTGTTGAAGTACACTTTCAATTGCGAAAGGTAGTAAATCAATACGGTTGAATGTAGGAATACAAATACTAACTTTAGGCATAATCAAAGGAGTTAGGAGTTAAGAATTAGGAGTTAGGAGTTAGGAGTTAAAAATTAGGAGTTAAGAGTTAAGAGTGAGGAATTAGGGATTAGAAGTTAGAAGTTATTATACCTTTAACCTTTAACCTTTAATCTTTAACCTTTCTGAAAAACTAATTCTACTCCAGCTTTCGCTGTCTTAGACTCATTTAAAATAAATTCAGTAGGCTTTTCATATTCTCTAAATATCTTTTCAATTGTATCAACTTCCATCGGTTCCATAAAATCTAACAATCTTAATTCTGGAAGCACTTCTGATTTATCAATATAATGTTGAATCTTTGTATTAACACCGCTAATTCCAACACTAGGCACACCAAGAATATCAGCTAATATTATAGAATGCAAACGGTTGCCGAAATGAAAATCCATTTGACTTAAAATCTCGACAAATTCTATTGGTTTCTTCCAATCATGCAGTTTATAGTTATCTGAAGGTAAGTATTTTTTAAGTAAGTTATGAAATTTATTATCGTTTCTTTCTTCTCCGACATGGGCTGGTAATAAATGAATTACTGAATTATACTTTTCAACAAACTGCATCAACTGTTGTCCATAAAATTCACCTCTTCCTTCACCCCACCAAAATTTACCTGAGAAAGAAATATTTTTGATTTCGTTGGATTTATTTTCCTTAATATAAGGTTGATAATAATTCAAATCCAAAAATGCTAAATCACCACCCAAACAACAAGCTTTAACCGGCTTAAGTTTCTGCAAAGCTACTTCGTAAGATTGTTTATCTCTTAAATAGAGTAAATCGGCATTTTTAAAAATCTTGCTTTTTCTATCTTTTTCATCGGAATTCATGGTTTCTAAACCGACACCAAGAAAACAAAACTTTTTCCCAGTCCATTTTGCTAATGACTGTAACCTTAATAAATTAGTGGGTTTATCTTTAATATTCAAAGTTCCACCACCCCACATTAAACAGTCACTTTGTAAAATTGTCGCAAGTCTTTTCAGTTTAGATAGTTGATTCGCTGCAAAAAACCGAACTTTATCTGTAGTGCGTTCGTAATAATCTTCTTGGCAAAATACAAATATTTTATTCACTTCTTGCTTTTTGGCAAAATAATCAATTAATTGCCGTAAAAATAAATCATCACCAACATTATGAAATCCGTAATAACCCATCAATAAAATATTCATGTATTTATCCTAATCCAATTTAATTAATATATGATATACCACAAATTATTTAGTCTATTTATTATTGCTTTTTGTTTTTTTATTCATAAGAGCTATCTTTTAAAATAATTGACATTAACCATAATGTAAATATAATATAGTATTTTAGACGTTGTTTAATCCGAGTATGAATCTAGATTTTGAGACGTAGCAGTGCTACCTCTCTACAGGAGTTTCGCTTATCCAAGAAATTAATTAAGCAATGCCGTATTTCAACTATTAATAATGAATTATGACTTGATGTATTTATTCATAATTAACTGATTTTTTCCGGATATTATTAAATTAAAAATTAAACGTCCTCCAATTATTCAAACTTTAATTATTGATAATCCCCATGAATATTTTAATGCTATCCTCTACATTTCCTTATCCACCTACTCGCGGTGGTACTCAAGTCAGAACTTTTAACTTACTTAAGTATTTACAACGAAATCACAGCGTGACTTTGGTGACTCAATCCGAACCTGATGTTACTGAAACAGAAATAGCCCGATTGCGAGATTGTGTAAATGAACTAGTCCTTTTTAATCGTCCCCATGACTCTGCTACCACCGGAGGAATACTGAAAAAAGTTCAGCGTTTAACTAAATTCGTCAGTGAAGGGATTCCCCCAAGTGTGTTAAATCGCTACTCTGTGAATATGCAAAGTTGGATTGATGGCTATGTGGAATCGGGTAAGTGTGATGTTGTAACCAGCGAACACAGCGTTAATGAAATCTACGTGCGTCCCCATTTTCATCACAAAGTACGTACTGTAGTCAACGTTCACAGTTCCGTATATGGTACTTGTCTCAATCAGTTGCAAAATCGTATATCTGAAAACTCTTTGCGAGATAAAATTAACTTACCATTGCTGCATCGTTACGAAAAAAATTACTGCGGTAAATTTTCGGCAATTGTAGCGACAACTGAAGAAGATAAAATTCAACTGCGGGAATTCAATTCTCACAGTGAAATTACGGTAATTCCCAACGGTGTAGATTTGGTGATGTTTCCCAACCGCACCATAGATCCAGGAGGACATCGTTTAGTTTTTATCGGTGCGATGGATAATTTAGCAAATATTGATGCTGTATGTTTCTTCTGTAACGAAGTATTACCGGAAATCCAAAAAAGTTACCCCGATACAACCTTTGATATCGTCGGTTCTCGTCCCGTTGCAGAGGTGTTAGCACTCAAAGATAACCCCGGAGTCAACGTCACCGGAAAAGTCCCTTCAATGGCAGAATACCTGCACAAATCCACCGTCTGTGTAGTGTCGATGCGGACTGGATTCGGAATCAAAAACAAAACCTTAGAAGCGATGGCTGCTGGGATACCCGTCGTCGGTAGCGATCGCGGTTTGGAAGGATTAGCTGTAGACGGTGGTAATGTAGAGTTACGAGCAATACGCGCCAATAAACCGCAAGAATATGTTAGCGCAATTAGTAAACTGTTTGAAAATCCCCAATTACGAGCAGAATTATCTAATAATGCCAGAAAATTAGTTGAAACAGAGTTTACCTGGGAAAGTGCAGGGAAACGTTATGAACAAGTTTGTTTAGGAAAATAATTAATGTAGAGACGTAGCATTGCTACGTCTCTAGATATTCATGGCTTGTAGTTGGGATGCGCGCCCCTAAATAGACATTTGGTGGAAATTAAATATGCGTCATCCACATTTGATTACTGACTCAACCCAAAACCAATTCTACTATAAACAGGAATCCTTGTACGTTCAGGTTTCTGAATATTAGTAGAAGATTCTTCAGGTTGTGATTGGGAAATATTAGTAGTTTTATCTTGATTTAAACTACTAGAATCGCTGAAATTTGATGTTTTAACTGCATCATTTGTAATAGAAGATTCAGAAGATGTTGTAATGTCCTGATTAGCTGCTGTTTGCGCTTGAGATGGCATTGCAACAAAAGCAGAACCAACTGCTAAAAGTAACCCAAGCAGAAAAGAAATATTTTGAGGCATTTTAATTCTTAATTGTTTTGAAAATGTAATTGATTAATCTTGTTTTAATATCAAAATCTTATTCAAAACAAATTTATTTTTGAATAATATATTTTGAGAAAAAATAGACACTAAGACCAACTAATTTTTAATTGTAAAAAGGTTTACTGTGCTGTTTTGCAAAAACTAATTAAATGCGAATTCGTCTTCAGTCGATATACGCTATTCATCGCTAAAATTTGAAAAAATCTGATGTTTATAAAAGATGTCTATAAAATATACCTTTAATGCAACTACCCAAAATTTACTATTAAACAAGTTATTATTCCAAGAGAGAAAATACGGAAATAAACTATTAATTTAATTGTTGTGATCTTATCGATATTATGAAGTATATTTGACTAACTTAATCATCAACTATATGAATTTTTTGTAATGTATTGGTTTGTGTAGTCTAATTTTGGTAACAATTTTAGTCGCAAATTGCCCGTTTCCGAAACCCTCAAATATAATAGAGTTATCCGCAATTGAAACTTTGAATAATACTATTTGACCGCAAAATCTTCATATTATCGGAGATACAAGCTGTAATGATTGATATTGGATTTACTCACATAGCACTGCCCGTCACGAATATTGATAAAAGTATCAATTTCTACTCAAATTATGCTGAAATGCAGGTTATTCACCGTCGCATTGATGCAGAAACGGGTGTAATTGTTGCCTGGCTTTCTGACGGTACTCGTCCTTTTGCGATCGTTCTTATTCAAACAGATTCAGTGCATAGTACTCTATCTCCAATAGCACATCTTGGAGTTGGTTGTAAAAGCCGCGAACACATGAATACTCTTTGTGAAAAGGCAAAAGAGGAAGGTGTTTTGCTTGAGGAACCAAAAGATTCTGGATATCCAATCGGGTATTGGGCTTTTTTGCAAGATCCAGATGGTCACACACTTGAATTATCTTATGGACAGGAAATAGGATTGACAGTAAAAAATATTTTATGATATCGCTGCCCTTTTTAATTAAAGATAGTTAACAAAGCTAAACTGGGAGAGTATGCTAACCAGCCATATCATGTCCCAATGATTAATTATTGTTGTCCTGTTCCCTACTCCCTAAAAAGTAAAACTAGTCCGTAAAATCCCAATAGTAACCGAGTCGCTATCTGGTGTATGACCGGGTTCTATAATGTGAATAATTCCTGGAGTTAGACTCATATTATCGTTCAATCGCCAACGATAAAAAGCTTCAATATGAGTCGTTGTTCCCGGTTG
>JBHJOU010000638.1:0-6382 GCA_050329355.1 Rivularia sp. (in: cyanobacteria) | reverse complement strand
TGGGGAGATGGGGGGACAAGGGGATGGGGAGATGGGGGGACAAGGGGATGGGGGGATGGGGAGAGAAATTTCCTAACTGTCCACTGTCAACTGTCAACTGTCCACTGTCAACTGTCCACTAGCGAAACATTGGAAGTTATTGAAGCGTCTTGAATAATGAGAGATTATTTGTAATCAAATAGTCGTTCAAAGTATATATAACGTCTTGATATATTACTTAAGATAACTCAAGTATAAGTAAAAATATTACTCTCATTACCGCTATGATCAACAACTACCGATTGCCTAAACTTAAATTGCGTCGTCTGGGTTTGGCTTTAATGCTACCTGTTGCGCTGTATGGTGCGGTAGTATTTCCTACTCAGCTACAAACTGCTACAGCCCAAACTTCCTCAGATAACCGTCCTCTTTCTATCCGTGCCGATGTGCAAGAATATAACTCTCAGACTGAGGTATTTACTGCACGCGGTAATGTACAAGTTTTGTATCCTGCTCGTCAAATTCAAGCAACAGCAGCCCAAGCGCAATATTTAAATCGGGAACGTCGAATCAACCTCAATGGTGGTGTGTCTATTTTGGAAAAAGGTATTAATAGCATTCGAGGAGAGAACGCTAGTTATTTAATGGACGATGGACGATTTATCGTTACACCCAAAAGCGGCAGTCAAGTAGTTTCTACATATACTGTAGATAATAATAATACAAATGCGCGGAACCAAGCATCAAGAAATAATCAACCTCTGACTATCCGTGCGGACTTACAAGAATACAATTCTAATACAGAGGTAGCAACCGGACGCGGTAATGTACAACTTTCATATCCCTCTGGTCAAATTAAAGCAACGGCAGCCCAAACACAATTTTTCAATCGGGAACGGCGGATTATTCTCAGTGGTAATGTGTATATTTTGCAAGAAGGTAGAAATAGTATTCGGGGAGAAACAGTTACCTATTTAATTGATGAAGGGAGATTTGTTGCTACACCTAAAAGTGGTGGTCAGGTAGAGTCCATATATATCATAGATGATGCTAATGGTAATACTCAACCATCAAAAGCACCGTCAACGCCAAATTTAAGACGTTCTAATTAGCGAAAATAAAACAAAAACACAAATCTAAATCGTGAAAATTGTTTTAGAGAACATTCACAAATCCTACGGTAAGCGAACGATTGTTAATCGCGTTAACCTTTCTGTCGCTCAAGGTGAAATTGTCGGTTTACTCGGGCCAAATGGTGCTGGTAAGACGACAACTTTTTATATTGCTACTGGTTTAGAAAAACCAGATCGAGGAACAGTTTGGCTTGATAATCGCGATATTACTACTATTCCGATGCATGGAAGAGCGCGTCTGGGTATTGGTTATTTAGCACAAGAAGCAAGTGTTTTTCGTCAATTAAGCGTGCGGGAAAACATATTACTGGTACTCGAACAAACCAAAGTACCCCGCCCCGAATGGGAGATGCGAGTTGATCGACTGTTACGGGAATTTAGTTTACAGAAAGTTGCTAACAGCAAAGGAATTCAACTTTCCGGGGGAGAAAGACGCAGAACCGAATTAGCTAGAGCTTTAGCATCTGGTAGAAATGGTCCTTCATTTTTATTTTTAGATGAACCCTTTGCTGGAGTTGATCCCATAGCAGTTTCCGAGATTCAAGAAATTGTCGCCAGACTTCGCGATCGCAACATGGGAATCTTGATTACAGATCATAACGTCCGCGAAACCCTTGACATTACCGACCGAGGTTATATCATGCGTGAAGGACAAATATTAGCCTCCGGCTCCTCCGACGAACTTTATGATAATCCTCTTGTAAGACAATATTATTTGGGTGAAAATTTTCAGGTTTAATAAAATGGGAATTGGTAATTGGTAATTGGTAATTGGATAGAATTCTTAACTCCTAACTCCTAACCCCTTAATCCAAAATCTGTCTTGGAAAGTTTGGGGGGAAGAATATCTACACCCCCAACTTTCCGCAAAATCTAAAATCTAAAATTTCTTACCTGATGGCTAAATACAAATCTTCTCATACTTCTTCACTACTGCCAATATCAATCATGGATCGCTACCTTACCAGCGAAATGGTACCACCATTTTTATTTGGTGTTGCGGCTTTTTCTTCGCTGGGAGTATCAATTGGTGCGGTTTTTGAATTAGTACGTAAAGTTGTAGAATCTGGATTACCGATAGGAATAGCTGCTCAAGTTTTTATCTTAAATTTTCCCGAATTCATAGTTTTAGCTTTCCCCATGTCCACGTTATTAGCTACTTTGATGACTTACAGTCGTCTTTCTAGTCAAAGCGAACTAATCGCATTGCGTAGCTGTGGTGTTAGCGTTTATCGCATGGTTGCGACAGGTGTATGTTTGAGTTTTTTGGTGACAGGATTAACATTTGTATTTAACGAACAAATTGCACCAGCAGCAAAGTATCAAGCATCTCAGACGATGCAAAAAGCCCTCAAAACCGAACAACCTACATTTAAAAGAGAAAATTTAATTTATCCTGAATATAAAAAAGTTGAACAAAAAGATGGTAGTAAACAAAGAGTTTTAGCACGGCTATTTTATGCCGATACATTTGATGGTAAACAGATGAAAGGTCTGACAATTATAGACCGTTCTCAAGACGATTTTAGTCAAATTCTGCAAGCAGAATCGGGAGAATGGAACGTCAAAGATAATGTTTGGGACTTTTATGATGGTACTATTTATTTGATATCTCCAGACAGTTCTTATCGTAATATTGTCCGCTTTGAACGTCAACAGTTAAAATTACCCCGTACTGCATTAGATTTAGCACAAGAAAGTCGCGATTACGGTGAAATGAATATTGTTCAGGCATTTGAGCAATTAGAATTAGAAAAACTCGGTGGTGATCAGCAAAAAATTCGTAAACTTCAGGTCAGAATCCAGCAAAAAATGTCCTTACCATTTGTTTGTGTAGTTTTCGGCTTAGTTGGTGCCACCATGGGAAGCATACCAGGAAGAACTGGTTCGGCAAAAAGTTTTGGTATTAGCGTCATCATTATTTTTGGTTACTATTTATTCAGCTTTATTACTGGTGGATTAGCGCAAGCTGGTGTTTTTTCTCCGTTTCTTGGAGCTTGGTTCCCCAACTTTCTCGGATTAGGAATTGGTTTATTTTTGTTAGCACGTGTAGCAAGACGTTAATCCGGGGAGGGAGAAGTCGGGTTTTTGAACGAATACGCGACAGTCCCTAATCCGCTTCGCTGAGATTCGGTTCGTATAGCGCGTCAATCAAGGGGATTCAATGTCCCTTTAATTGACAAATTTCTGATGATTTCACGAATGTTAATCCAAATTCAATATAACTCTACTTTTGATAGATAAATATCTTCACAAGATAAACCAAAAGGTTGATGAATTTTTAAATTAAATACAAGACACTGTGAAGAGCAAATAAGTTAAAAAACCTGTCAAATTAATCGATAATTTGCAATTGCTCGGAAGCCAATTTTTAAAAAATGGTGGTTTCTGGGAAAAATGAACGATTTATAACCCAAAATTCAGCATTTTTAACGCTAGTTAATGGCGCAAATTCACCAAAAATTACTAATCGCTGAATGATTTTTGACGGGATAAATTGCGGCATAAAGCATTACCGTAAAAGCCAATCTAACATATACGAATTGATAGTTACATAAGGAGAAAACATGGTAGATACTAGACAATACAAGCGTGCAGTTGGTACATTCCCAAGCCGAGATGATGCGGAAAAAGCGCTTTACAAACTTAGAGACTCCGGATTCTCCATGGATAAAGTTTCGCTTTTAGCAAAAAATGCCGATGGTAACGAGCAAATTGCTGGTACTGAGGTAAGAAACGAGCGTGGTGAGAATGAAGCTCAAGAAGGTGCCGGGATTGGTGCTACCACTGGTACTGTTTTAGGTGGTCTTGGTGGTTTACTCTTGGGTTTGGGAGAGTTATTTATTCCGGGAGCTGGTCCTTTTCTGGCAGCAGGAACCATTGCTACTACCTTAGCTGGTGCTGGATTGGGTGCAGCAACAGGTGGTATTGTCGGTGCGTTGACTGGTATGGCTATTCCCGAAGAGGATGCCCAAATGTACCAAGATCGAATTGACAATGGTTACTACTTATTAATAGTAGAAGGCTACGAAGATGAAATAGACCGTGCTGGTTCTATTTTGAATAATCATCAGATTGGTAATTGGAAAGTATTTAACGCAGATGCTCCTAAAGTTGAAACTGAAGTTAAAGAAGTTCCAGTTGCTCCAACTCCTGTGAATCCTGTTGTGCAAAAAGAGGTGGATGTAGTCAATCGAGAGAAAGTCGTAGATAGAGATGTAGTTGACAAAAAAACCACAGTTGACCACAATGTAGTCGAAATTGTTGATAAGAGAGATAATACTCTTCGTTAAGTTTTGAATTAACCTAAATTTATTTTTTTTTGAAACCCGGTTTTTCTTAGAACAACCGGGTTTAGGAGGAGATATCGAAAGCAAAAGAGATATCATCGTGATTGGTACATCAGCAGGTGGAGTAGAAGCGCTTTGTTATTTGGTAAGTCAATTACCATCGAGCTTGGATGCTGCTGTAATGGTAGTCTTACACGTACCCAGTCACGCAACAAGCGTTTTACCTGCGATTCTTAATCGGGCTGGAAAAATACCCGCTTCCCATCCTCAAAATAATCAAAAAATTCTTACCGGACATATTTATATTGCTCCACCGGACTATCATTTATTACTTACATCCGGATATATCAAATTAATCCGGGGACCTAGAGAAAATAATCATCGTCCGGCAATCGATCCTTTATTTCGCACTGGTGCAAGGGCTTACGGAAACCGAGTTGTGGGGATGGTGCTTACAGGTGTACTTGATGATGGTACTGCGGGACTCCAAGCCGTAAAAATGCGCGGTGGTACGGCAATTGTTCAAGATCCGCAAGATGCAACTTATCAAGGAATGCCGCGTAGTGCGATTGAAAATGTCAACGAGATTGATTATATTTTGCCATTGTCAGAGATTCCCCAGGTATTAGTTGAGTTAGTTAATATCCCCATCAAAACCTCTTCAGATAACTCCGTTTCCGATGAAATGCAAATAGAAACTGATTTGGTAGATATGGATATGAAAATTCTAAACAATGATCGCAGAGCCGGTAAACCTTCTACCTTTGGCTGTCCCGATTGCGGTGGTACTTTGTGGGAATTAGAACAAGAAAATTTGTTGCGTTTTCGCTGTCGCATCGGTCATGCTTATTCCTTAGAAAGTTTACTAGCAAAGCAGTCTGACGCTTTAGAAGATGCATTATGGTTCGCTCTACGGGCTTTAGAAGAAAAAGCATCTTTAACAAAACGCATGGAAAAAAGAATGCGCGATCGCAATCAAATTTTAGCCGCAGAACGTTTGGAAGAACAAGCCAAAGACGCTCTTACTCGTGCCAATGTTATCCGAGACACATTAATTAAGGCAAGTGCAAATACGGAACAAAAACCGACTTCGGATGTTGAATAACAACTCGTTACTATTGGTTCATTTCATTAATTATGACGGGTTCATTTATTGCCGAAACCATGTAGAGACGCGAAATTTCGCGTCTCTACAACCCATTAAAACTAATGTGGTGGACTACTAGATTGGGTTTCGTTCTTCAACCCAACATATCTAAATTTTTAATTCATATCACGATTGAGCAACGCCAAATATTTTATTACAAACAAATAATTTTCCAATTAATCAAAGCATCTAGTAAATTTATTATGGAAAGGAATTTCCATATTCATCTCCTTTGGGGAAGGTGCTATATTGACTAATACACCGGAAAACCCCGAATTAGAAAGTTTATTAGAATACATCAAAAGCAACCGTGGTTTTGATTTTATCGGCTACAAACGTGCTAGCTTAAGTCGTCGTATTCGCAAACGGATGCAAACAATTAGTGTCGAAAGCTACGCTGAATATCTGGATTATTTGGAAGTACATCCAGACGAATTTGTTGAATTATTTAATACAATTTTAATTAACGTCACCACTTTTTTTCGGGAACCAGAAGCTTGGGAATATATTGCAGCGGAAATTATTCCGGCTATTGTTAGTAATCCAAGTAAACCAATTCGGATCTGGAGTGCTGGATGTGCTTCCGGAGAAGAAACCTACACCATCGCTATTTTGCTTGCGGAGACTTTGGGTATGGAACAATATTCAGAGCAAGTCAAAGTTTTTGCAACAGATGTTGATATGGAAGCTCTCAAACAGGCTCGTCAGGCAAGTTATACTACGAAACAAGTCGAGAATCTCCCCCCACATCTACTTGAAAAATATTTTGAACGAGTAAATAATCACTTCTGCGTTCAAAAAGAATTGCGTCGTGGGGTTATTTTTGGTCGTCA
>JBHJOU010000200.1:0-4996 GCA_050329355.1 Rivularia sp. (in: cyanobacteria) | reverse complement strand
AATATAATGATTTAGATACAATTATTGCTACTACTTTAGCTTGGGAAATCAAAAAGGAAAGTCAAAAAAAATACTTAATTACAAGTAATTAATTATCACACTACAGAAGTCGGGTTTTTTAAATAAACCCGACTTCTTACCGAAAAATTGGGTTTAAAGCCCCGTCCTTATAGGACGGCTTTTCTGCTATTATTAAAAAGTGGAAAGGTAATCAACCACTTAAAAAACCTAGCTACCTAAAGGTAAAGCGCTGCACCGATGATTATTGAATTTATGCGGTTCTACTGCATTTTTCTAGACTCCACCTCGCAGTAGATAAAAGATTCAGAGGAGCTAGACAAACAGTTTTTTGGGACGATATGTTTCAAATAAAAAAAATTTGGAGCAATCCAACGCCGGGTAGGGCATACCCGAAGTCGCTTGGGGAGAGTCCCACCTCTGGGCTAGACGCTGCAAGGTATCTGGTTTAAGTGGTCTCAGTGAACCAGGAATCCTCGTGCATTTATGCATCGGAATGTCAATCCCCCAAGATTCTAGAAGTCGGGTTTTTACAAGAAATATCTCTAAGATCACAAAACAGTCATAAAAACCCGACATATACCCCACTAGATGTTTTTTTCAAAACCACGGCAAGTTTTAATTCCCGTTTAAAATAATTTTTAATAATGTATACTGTAATGTATACATTAGATTAATGAACCGTATTATAAACATCATGTCTAGTAAAGTCCGAAAACAAATTTACATAGAGCAGAGCCAAGATAATTTGCTCAAATCAATAGCCCAACAAAGAGGTATCAGCGAAGCAGAAATTATTCGCACCTGCATTGATTTACATATCGGTGATGCGATCGCAACTCCCCAAATAAATCTTGCTGCTTGGTCAGCAGAAAAAGCATTTATCGATAGCATCAAAAACAGACCTTCACTACCACCCGGACGCGACTGGAAACGAGAAGACCTTTATGAAAGGTAGAGTATTTTTAGATACTAATATCCTAGTGTACATCTATGACCCCCTAGACCCAGCTAAACAGCAGAAGGCAATAGAAGTTGTTGATAGGCTAATTAGTACAAATCTTGCTGTAATTAGTAGTCAAGTTATGGGTGAATTTTTTATGGCGACAACCCGACCTAGACGCGCTTTGTTAACTTCTGCTGAAGCTCTGACGACAATGCGTAATTATTTGAGTGCTTGTCATGTAGCGGATGTGAATCGATTAATTATTACAGAAGCAATGCGAGGGGTTGAAACTTACAGCTTTGGATTTTGGGATGCTCAAATTTGGGCGACAGCTCGGCTTAACCAAATCACACAAATTTATAGCGAAGACTTCAATAGTGGAGCCATCATTGAGTCCGTCCTATTTACTAATCCTTTTGCCAATAGTAATTGAATAATTCACCGCTGGTTTACAAAGCAAATTTAGCCAGTATTGATAATAGTCCATGTCATAAATATGATCATTCTTAGAATATGTTTTTAAAGTGTAATTTAATGTTCTACTAAGAGACTGCCGTTGAGTTTATTTGTGCCGACTTACTTGGTATCGGGATTATATACTTTTTAACGCAAAGGTAGATGCAAAGGGACGCAGAATGTTAATCCTGGATTCTTAAATCAACTACAGTAGAGTTAATGTCGTAATTAAACCCTTCTATTTTAGCAGGACTACCGATTTTAACTAAACTTTCACTGATAACTGCACCAGTATTCTGAATTTGTGCGTTTCCTGTTAAGGTGATAAGTATATCTGCTTTAAATTTAGCGCTGGGGTCTGGTAATTCTTTTACTGAGCCATCTGGTTGAGTTACGTTTGTAGTTATGGGTAGCTGTTGCACAGATTTGATCGTCATTTGACCGGATGGTTTGTTATCGATTGTCAAGTTGGTTTTCCCACCATTTTTTAAGCTTTGTTCTAATAAAACTTGAGGGCGGAGTATATTTAAACCGTTTACAAGTAAATCCACTTCTATGGGCTTTGTGGGAACGTTTCCTTGAGCGTTAGAAACGGATATGTGAGAAAAGAAAATTAGAATTGCGATCGCGATGACAATTACTGGAGTCAGGGAAAGATTAAAAATTTTTCTTAGCATAGCATCATAAAATGATTGAAATTCCGACATTGCCATTTGATGCAAGTTGGAAATTGAGCTTTCATATGATAGTAGCGCTGATTCAAGAAATTAATTATATAAAAATCTAATATGGGAATCTGGTTTAATTTTTGTATAAATTGTAGGGGTTAGGGAACTTCTTGTAGGGTGTGTAACTAAACAATCTTGAAAGTAAAAACAAGCTGCGTAGTGTCACGCACCAACTGATTGTAGGGTGTGTGACAATATATTTTTTAACGCAAAGGAATTATTGGTAAGCGCAAAGGCACGCAAAGTTTTTTTCACTCATCTTTTAAATAATTCCAAAGTCAGCGGAAAAGATATTATTCCCTATTCCCTGAAATGACATGATATCATTTAAACAATCTCAAATGCTAAATTATGACTTTTCAAAAAGCTATGAGTAAAATGGTCAACTTCGTTAGTATTACTTAATTCTAAGTTATAAAAATCGACTATATCATGTTCAAAATAAGGTCCTGCGTGCCAAGTCCCGACATTTAATTTAATAAAACAATTTCCGGGAATATGAAAAGCGGCAATATCTTGTAATACTGGTTCTTTTATATGATTGTTAGCCGGACAAACTGCGATAAACCAATCTTTTCCAGCTAAAGAACCCAAGCATTGCGTGCATTTTTCGTGACGGGTAATATTGTGAAATTTGCGTCCGCGATGCTGTAATTGCATAATGTAAAATCTAGGGATGCCGTTATTTAGTACTAATTGAGCATCTTCTGTATCGAATGTTTTAGCATCTTTACTAGGGAAAATAACCTGTCCGTAAGGTTGAAAGTTTTTTGGAGTTATAGTTTTTGCTGGTAATTGTTTTACTGTTGAAGTATTCATAATTCAATTAATCAAACATCCTGAATATTTTAACTTACAATTCTAATTCTTCAGGAATCATTGATTTAGGAATTATGGATACTTGTTTTTCTTTATCGCTTGGTTTTGTATACCAGTAAGCCCAAGCAATTAAAACTCCTTGCAAAGGAAGTCTAATGGCTTGGAACAAAGGGGAACCTGAATATGGTATACTTTCAATTTCGATATGATTAATTGCCATATTAATGTTAGCTGGATAAACTGCGATAAATAAGGCAATTAATCCCCAGGCAGCAGGTTGACTCAAAGGTGGAACTAATAAACCGATACCTCCTAATATTTCATAAAAGCCACTTAAATAAACTAAACCCAAGGGATAGGGAAGTTGTGGTGGCATTATTTTTACATAAGGTTGGGGTATGACAAAATGTGTGATTCCTACAACTATTAAAGCTACGGCGAGAATCACACGTAGAAGTTCTTTGTTATTTTTTATTAGTTCCATTTGAGTTAAAAATATTAAATATATTAAATCTGTTGGTAACAAAATTATATACTTTTTTAACGCAAAGGGACTATTGGAAGGCGCAGAGGAACGCAGGGTTTTTATTAGGTTTAACCTGGGAGTGAGGATGAGTAAACAATTATTAATTATTCATCAGTGATTCAAGGTTGAGAAAACCACTTTGAATTAAGTACATTGAATAGGTGGTAAATAATTCTGCATTGATGGATGCACAAGTTATACCGCTTCCTGCAAGAGCGTTTAAGGTTGCTTGACAGCTAATGGTTGGTCTGTTGGATTGCAAGTATAAATCGGGTATGGTAAGTTGTCGTTCTGACCAACGTTCGAGTAAAAATGGGCGCAGGGTGTATAAGGGATTTTCACTAGATGTGACGTTGTTGATTAACTGGTTTTGCCATTCTTCGTAAGGAATCATTTTGATGGGGAAACCGAAAGAATTCAACCATTCAACTAGTTTACTTAAAGGTGCGGGTTCTGGATGTTGGAGATGGAAGGCTTTTCCGAGGGATTCTTCTTGTCTGGATAAATGCGCGATCGCCTTGCTTACATAGTCAACGGGTGACATATCCAGCATATAATCGACTTCTGGGAAAGCTCCCATTTGAAGACAGCCTTTAGTCATTAAGTTTACAAAATCATCAGTATTTCCAACGCCGGTTTGGCTGTGTCCAGAAATTAAAGGTGGTCGGTAAATGGTGATAGGAAGTCCTCTTTGGGAGGCTATTTTAACGAGCTTTTCTGCTACCCATTTTGTTTGAGAATATCCTAAGAAAATACCTTCCCAATGGTCAAAGCTATCGTTTTCTGTTACTACTTTACCTGCGTAGAAAGGCGATTCAAATACTGCGACGCTGGAGACGTAATGGAGGGGTTTAACTTTGATTTTGCAAGCTAAACGTAAGATTTCTTGGGTTCCTAAAACGTTGGCTGTTTTCAGTGCTGAATAGGGAAATACATAGTTAAGCATTGCAGCACTGTGATAGATTGCATCTATATTTGTTGCCAGCATTTCAAAGCCTTCAGTGCTTATACCTAACTGAGGTTGGGATAAATCACCAACTATAGGAATAATCCGAGGACTAAATTCTTCGTTCCAAATTGCATAGGTTTCTAGATTCTTTTTCAGTTTTTCTTTACCTGATGTTGCATCTGTTGCACGTACCAAGCAGTATATATCTGCATCAGTCTGCTGTAAAAGTTCGTTGATTAAAAATGCTCCTAAAAAGCCGGTACCCCCGGTTAAAAAGATATTTTGGGGATTGGGATTAAATTTAAAAGAAGTTGATTGAGGACGGATATTTTCATCAAGAACAGCTTCTGCTGCTAAATTAGGAGTGTTATTAGTATCAATTAATGGTTTGGTGGTTTGTTGAGATTCTTCGGCTTGTTCGGCTAAACGTTCGGCAAGTGCTTCAATTGTCGGATAATGCCAAAGCAGCATTGGAGATAGTTCAAATCCCAGCATTTTCTGTAATTTGGTAATCATTACCATTGCTTGGGTTGAGTCTAAACCGTAACTATCTA
>JBHJOU010000568.1:0-7406 GCA_050329355.1 Rivularia sp. (in: cyanobacteria) | reverse complement strand
ACAGCCTTGCACCTTTCAAAGATAAAGAAGTCAATTCAACTTTACCAAAGTTTCTCAAACCATCTGCATAACTTTGTAACAACTCTTTAGATTTCATATAATAAAAAATTTTTAACAGTCACATAAGCAAAAATAAACATTAAAAAAATATTAAACTAAAAACCATCTAATCGTCCATGGGAATATGGACTTTTTTACATAACATCTACCTGAAGATGGGTTTTTTCTTATATTGATGTTTTTTTAGATATGTCGAGAGAGTTTATTTGCAAAAAAAACCCGACTTTTTCAACAAGCCGGGTTTTTTGAGCTTTAAAGACTGTGGAGAAGCAACTTGACGCAAAATTTATTTGACTACTCCCTAATCACCATCTAAATCAAATGCTCATTCTCGCCTTTATGCAGGTTGGGGAGCATCAATTCATGGGAGTCTTAACTTGACGCGCCATGTCTAAAAACGAATTCATATTTGCACCAGGACGACGGCGTACATTATCATTCTTAGGTATTAAATATTTAGGTGCAAAAGTAGTTTCCTTTGGCTCTTCAGGTTTATTGACAGTAGTAGATGCTTTCTTAGCAGCTTTTTTATTTTCTACAGGAACAGCAGTTGCTTCTAAACCTTTAGCTGTTTGAATCAATTCGACATCAACTTGTTTAACTTTATCGGATGGAACTTCTTTTACTTGATTGTTTTCATCCTTTACCTTGACTGTATCTACTGATTTTGCACTATTAGTAGCTACTGGTTTTGCTCCATTATTAGATGCTTCAACATTTTTAGAATCATTATAGGGCATTGGTTCATCAGCTTCTTCTTTCAATTCTAAAAAAAAGTTACCATTTTTTTTCTTTCCACCAAGAATTCCAGAAATAAATTTCATAATTTCCTCAGATTAGGGTTTTGATACAAGTGAACTACCTACACTGACTCGAAGAGTACAGTGTAGGCTTCCTGTCCAACAGAAAGCGTAGTAGTAGATTTCTTTCGTCCTCTATTACTGCGACTTACATCTGGACAACAGGCTTTATCCCCCGTTCCAGAGGTCAAAATTCGTAGCCCTTCATCTAGTAGGTTAATAGCTGCGTTGATATCCCTGTCATGCTTAGTTTGGCAGTTTTCGCAAGTCCAAAACCTTACATCAAGCGACAAACTACCAACTTGATTCAAGCATACATAGCAAGTTTTTGAACTAGGGAAAAATCTATCAACTTCTTGATAAATCTTTCCTTCCATTTCTGCCTTATATTTCAAGATAGTGCAAAACATCCCCCACCCCACTTGTTGGATAGATTTAGCAAGACAGTGGTTTTGCATCATGCCTTTAATATTCAGATTTTCAACTACAATTACTTGGTTTTCGTTAACTATCCTACGCGATAGTTTGTGCAGAAAATTTTCACGGCAGTTAGTTATTTTTCTATGTACTCTAGCAACTTTTTTTCTAGATTTAATACGGTTATTAGAACCTTTCTGCTTTCTAGATAGTTGTTGCTGTTTAATCTTTAAATTCTTTTCATGCTTGCTCAGTATTCTAGGATTATTGAATTTAGACCCATCGCTAGTAACAGCGAAGTGAGTTAACCCCAAATCAATACCTATTGCTTTGCCGTCTGCGTTTGATTCTGGTTTATCCTTGCCATTGTCAAACAGAATAGATGCAAAGTATTGATTAGAACAGTTTTTGGATACGGTTACAGTTTTGACTTTACCTTCAATTGGTCTATGAATAATCGCTGAAACATCTCCTATTTTTGGAAGTGTTAAATAACTATCAGCAACTTTGACATTTTGAGGATATTGTATTGACTGCTTGCCGTGTTTAGATTTGAATCTAGGGTATTTAGCTCGTTTCTCAAAAAAGTTATTAAAGGCTACTCCTAGATTTAAGCAAATTTGCTGCAAGCATTGCGAGTAAGTTAGTGATAAAAACGAGTGCTCTTTCTTTAACTGGGGAATTATCTTTTTAACTGCGTATCCAGATAAACCCTTACCAGTTTCTTTGTATGTTTGGTTGATCAAATTTAGGCAATAATTCCAAAGCCAACGACAAGAGCCGAAAGCTTGCGCTAGCGACTGCTGTTGTTGGATATCTGGATATAGCCTGACTTTGACAACCTTGAACATCTTAGATTAAAATCAATTCACTATAAAGTATCATAACATCAGATTTGCTCGTTTCCTCCATGCCCTTTTCCCTGTTTCCCCTGGGGAAAATTGGTAATTCGGACTGTCGTCAACTCACGCGCAATTCATGAGGCGGCGATGTCGGAACCTGCGTCCGACATTTCAGCCGCCGTTCTCAACACTTCCGCTTCGCGGTAAGTGTGAGGCAACATGGCTGTTTCAGCTAATTTTGCTGATTTATTTTGTCTTTTATATTTAATAGCCGAATTTTGACCCATTTGACCAAATTAATAAAGACGTATTTTTGTACATAATTATCAAAAATACTTGTTTATCTTACGCCATCTACTTTCCAAAGATTCTAGAACTGAGGATGGTTGAAGTATCGGTTCGGTATAAATTTGCTAATTACAAACGCTCTATAGCTTGTATTTCGAGCGGTTGTAGCTTCTCAATACTTGATTACAATTATCAGATTTTCTTGTAACCTAGAGCAAGAATGTGAAAGCTGATTTAACAAAAGTTAACAGGTTAAAGGTTAAAGCTGTCTGTTTATCTTTCCAATTACCCATTACCTCTTCCCAAATAAGTTACATTTTAGATGAACTAAATTAAACTCTATGTGTTAAATGAATCAGGTAAATCAGCAGCGCAATCCTCTATTATTGGTACACGGAATTTGGGATACTGCGAAAGTATTTCTGAGAATGATTCCTTTTCTTAACGAACGTGGCTGGAAAGTATATGACTTGGATTTGTTGCCTAATAACGGTACTAGGGGTTTGGATGATTTAGCACAACAGGTAGCGAATAAAATTGACGCTATTTTTCCACCGCAACAACCTTTTGATTTACTTGGTTTCAGTATGGGGGGAATTGTCAGTCGTTATTATATCCAGAGACTAGGTGGAATTAAGCGTGTACAGCGATTTATTGCTCTTTCAGCGCCAAACCACGGTACGCGAACAGCTTATTTTAATCAAGGAATTGGTTGCGTGCAAATGCGTCCTAATAGTGGTTTTCTTCGAGATTTAAATAGCGATGCCCAAATCTTATCCCAAATTAATTTTACCTCGATTTGGACACCTTATGACATGATGATTGTCCCGGCAGATAGTTCTAGAATGCCTGTAGGAGATAATATTGTGGTGCCAGTTTGGAATCATGCTTGGATGCTAACTGATAGCAAAAGTTTGAATGCGATCGCGACTGCATTATCAGCACCAATTAAGTCCTATCGCCAATAGTAGTAAATTCTGCATTGCCAAAAATTGCTTGTGGATAACGGTAATATTTATATTCCATCAAGTTGTAAAATGGGTCTTCGAGAAAAAAAGTGCGATGTTCTAGGGGAGAATCTACAAAGCGGTTTTTCGCTGATTCTCTAAAAGGTAAATTTTGTTGTTGCGCTTTGCTCAATAAATCTTCCCAATCAGCTTCGTGGGTGAAAATCAAACCGAAATTTCTGGGATAAATTCCTTGTTGAGGTGTAAGAATTTCCTTAGTAACGTGTGCGACTAATTGATGTCCGTAAAGATTGAGAATCAAAGCATAACGATTTTCTCTACCGGGAGTGCATCCCAAACCATCGACATAATATGCTTTTGTTTGAGCAATATCAGTTACGGGAAATGCCATGTGGAAGATGACTTTTGACATAGGGCAAAGGTTAAAGGTTGAAGGTTAAAGGTTAAAGGTTTGACATAACTGCTAACTTCATTTTGTCCTTTTGTCTCAAAAACAAATTTCCTTAACCTAAGAATATCAGAAATCATATTATCCTGATAACTGATAATTGATAACTGATAACTGATTATGTTTTTTGGAAACCATTTAATTGTTGGTGTTTCTGGTACTTCATTAACCGATGAAGATAAACGGATACTTAGTAAATTAAAACCTGTGGGGGTTTGTTTTTTTGCGAAAAATTTTCATCATGGTCAACCTTATAGATTGTGGTTAGAAAAATTTAAAAAAGTTAGTGAAAATATCCGGGAATATACTGAACGAGATTCGATGTTTATTTCTATAGATCATGAAGGAGGAAGAGTAATTCGTCCACCTTTACCAATTACGCGATTTCCCTATACTTATGTGTGTCGTAAACGAGCGCGAGAAGTTGCGATCGCCATGGCAGTTGAACTAAAATCCTTGGGTATCAATGTTTCCTGGGCACCCGTTGCGGATATTTTTTCTAACCCCAATAATCCCATTATCGGACCACGTGCTTTCGATACAACTCCAGAAATAGCAGCCCAATTCGCCCGCGAATACTTCCTCGGACTCAAAGAATCCGGAATCATTGCTTGTGCTAAACATTTCCCCGGACACGGAGATACCAACACTGATTCTCACTTAGCATTGCCAGTCCTAAATTTAACTAAAGAGCAATTACAAAAACGAGAATTGATACCATTTCAAACGTTAATCTCCGAGAAAATACCCTTAATTATGACTGCTCATATCCTCTTTCCGGAAATTGGAGGAGATAAACCCGCTACATTTTCTCAGTCAATTTTGAACGGAATACTTAGAAAAGAAATGGAATTTGAAGGAGTTGTCGTATCGGATGATTTAGATATGAAAGCTGTTGCGGATATGTATAGTCAAAGCGGTACAGTAGCCCATACATTAAATGCCGGTTGTGATTTATTTTTAATGTGTGGTAATCTGCCTTCATCATCTACCGAACGAATTGATTTTATTGCTGAAGATTTTGTAAAATCTCTAGAAAACGGTAGCCTTGAAGAATCGGTAGTAGATGCTGCGAATGGGAGAATTGAGAAATTATTGAATGAAACACCGCAATATACAGTAGAAATGCTTGATAAAGATATATTTTTACAACACGCAGAATTGGCGATTGATTGTAGTTATGATTAATAGTAATCCGACTTATGTTTGTTTATGAACTGATTTGAGAAGTCGGGTTTTTAATCAAGATTTTCTGATCAGCTGTTAAGCTCCTAAATTAGATAGACAAAGCGGGCAGGCTTGCCCGCACTACAATAAATTTATATTTATGTCCTACGGACATGCTGCGCTAACGCTTTATACAATTTAACTGCGTATCAGCTGATTACAGATACTTATCCTAAAAACCCGACTTCTATTTATTCTAAGATTAATTTCATGGTGATTTATAACTAGCAACCCGTAAAATCAATTCTCCTTTTTGGGGATTCTGAGTAAATATAAATGCACCCGTTTCTTTCTCGTTTTTCGATAAAAATTCTATTTGCTGTTCCCCTGTTTCCTCTACTTTTCCGTTAACACGCAATTCAGCTATAACTTGTACGGAAGCTGCTGTTTCTCCTCCTTGATTAACTACCTCGAAGGGGATGTAATATTCTTTGTTAATTTTTCGTAGAGGCTGATTATTAGTAATTACAAGAATAGGTGGTTTTTGGGGAGATTGTACAATCCAAGTGAAGCTGACTAAACCCACAACCCCGATAAGTATTGATGAAGCAACGCTAAATGTCACCCATTCGGCAATTGTACGTTTTTGGTGAATTTTTTCTTCTTGTTGAGACTGATTCATATTGCTAATCTTCCCGCAGCACCACCAATAGTTGTCGGTAATCCTAATATTAAACTATGTTCTAACCAAATTGTCCAAGGGTCATTCCAAGTCAATTTTTGAAAAAACCACAGCATTATTGCTGCTGCTATTAAAGATATTAGGTAACAAATCATGGTTTCGCTAAATGGTTTTTGAAATATACCTTTGTGCTGTCTACGTTTGTTTTGATCGGAAAAACCGGCTTGAAATACTATTGCATAGGAAATTAATAAAGAAGTGGCAATAATTGCTAACAGCCAAGGTTGAGAAATTGCTGCTGCAAGTGTCGCTATTTCATCAGTGGGAGCGATATTAAAACCAATCACAATTGCACCAATTAAGGTTGCACTTAAATCGGAAAAGGTGGCATTATAATCAACTGAATCATCTTGTCTGGTAGTTCTATTATCGGGTGAATTGTTACCGTTTTCACCTAATAATTGATTGGCTAATGCAACCCCCAAACTAAAGGGTACGCTTTCATAAATAATCTTACCCAATGCTTCTTTAAGAGAAACTCCCCCAGACAATTCTTGTAATAGTAACAGTACAAAAGCCGAACAAATTAAACCGATTCCCATTGCTTCTATTGTTTCCGT
This sequence comes from Rivularia sp. (in: cyanobacteria), assembly GCA_050329355.1. Taxonomy (GTDB): domain Bacteria; phylum Cyanobacteriota; class Cyanobacteriia; order Cyanobacteriales; family Nostocaceae; genus Rivularia. The sequence goes on along the minus strand of JBHJOU010000568.1, from coordinate 1,114 downwards.
AATTCCTTGATAACGACGATTAAATCGTTTAGGTTTGCGAAAACCTTCAGTACGCATAAGTAGATAAACAACGATAAATGTTAATAGCAGTGCTACTAACATCATCCCTGGTGTTGCAGATGAACCTATCCACCATACTTCCATGGTATAAAGCAGAGGAATACCGAATAAAAAACCACCACATCCACCTCTAACGATGTCATTAAGCTCACTTCTCCAAGGATTTTTTTGGTGTTTTCTCCGGCTTTTTGTTCGCGAATTAAGTTTCATCGGCACAAACGTTTAATTTATAAAACTATCGCTCGATGCTCTGACTACTAACTAAAACTCTTCTGATCTATCAGTTAGTTTTAGGTTAAGAAATCTTTATTAAGCGATTATTTTTATATTATCATTAATGCTTGTTTGCTTGAAACTCGTTTACCAATAAATCGGCTTTTGTGAGAGTTACCCGATTTCTAGATTTGTAATCTATTTATTTTATAATTACAAATTATTCGGAATTATTATTTGATATTTAGAAGAGTATTAAACAAATAAAAGACTAAACACTTAATCAGTTATCAGTAAACAGTTATCAGTTATCAAATTGTTGAATAATCTGGGTTTAAATATTTCAATATATCGCCAAAGTGATTAATGGTAAACGTTGGTGGTAGCTTACTGCCTGCTGTTGCACGGCGATGTACCGCTGACTAATTGAATACTTCTAATATATTCGCGCTTATATGCCTAAACTTAAACTTGTATTGCTAATTATTAGTTGCTTAATTCTGATTGTACTCAGTGGTTGTATTCCTAGTAAAGGAAATATTTGGACACAAAAAATGTCTCATCTCTTCGGTGATGATTACAGAATTACTCTATATTCTGGAGGTAATGCAGTCAGAGAATGGCAATTAAAAAGCGGTATTATTAATTATGAAAAAAACGATGATGGATGGTTCTTTGCTTGTAAAAAACATATCGTAATTGTTAGAGGTAAAGAGATAGTCATTGAACCATTAACTTATTCTCAGCAACAAGTGGAAAATCCGATTATTTGTAACTAATGATTAATTATTTAACAGCCATACTCGCGGATTTTACTTAATTCAAACCAAGTGCGATCGCC
>JBHJOU010000054.1:0-3165 GCA_050329355.1 Rivularia sp. (in: cyanobacteria) | reverse complement strand
CGAACTTCCCAACGATGATGTTTTGCTAATTCTGCAAGTGTTGTACTAGAAGCGTTGCGATGACGTGCGACAGCAGCGCAAATTTTTAAATCGGAAGTTTGTGCTAAACATTGTAAAGTGCTATCGGGGGTTTTGGAGTTGCCAGAAAGGTTAGTTAGTGCGGTTTCCAAAATCGAATTGTTTTCTTTCTCGACAAGTTTTTCTAAAACATGAATGGGAGTATTGGGGTGTTGTGCAACTCTTTGACGGGTATCATAATTAGTACTATCTGCCATTGCTGTTAATAAATTGGGGTCGTAAACAGCATATACTGGCATAATTGGGATGCCTTGAGCGCGTGCCATATTTATATAATCGTATATTGTATTTTTTTGTTGATTGGGAGCAATTTTTGCGGGATTATTTGGATGAACTGCAACAATTTTACTTATCCAAACATCGTTATCTGTTGCCAATTTTTCTAATGCTGCGACGGTAGAATTAAGATTGAGCGCTACAGCTTTACGTACCATAACATCTTGATCTTTGGCTAACTCGAATAATACATCCCCAGGAGTGTTAGAGTGAGCGGCAATAGCCAAACGAATCCGCATCCATTGACTGGTGGAAAGTTGTCTGAGAATTTCTTCCGAAATCAGCGGATTTTCGGTTAGTTCTAATTGTATTTGAAACTGTTGGTGTAAACTCAGGGGTGTGCGGGGATGATAAGCGACTGCTTCCCTTAGTGTATCGCTAATATCTCCCATTAATTGTTCCACAATATCTACGGGAGTATGGGGATTTTGAGCAACCATTGCCCGTACTTTACTATAACTATCCGTCGCTAATTTTGCTAAAATCTGTTGATTAGTGTTGAAATTTTCCGCAATATATAAACGAACTTCAGCATCCAGAGTTTCTAACAAATATTCCGGTACAGCACCAATCGACCATAAATAAATCGAAGATTGACGTTCCCGTGGTAAATTAGTAGTCTGCATTGCCATGATTGCAGCTTCATCCCATCCCTGCTGCATTTCTCCCGCTAAAGTTATGTGTAACTGTGCAGCTTCAGCTACTTCTGTATTTTCTACCTGAGTTAATGACAGTAAAGCTGTTGAAGGTGTTTTGGGATGCATGGCGATCGCTAATAAGACTTCTACATCATGATGACTGGTTGCTAATTCCAGAAATTGGGGTGATATGCAATCGAGTTTTAACAAAGCTTGTAAACTAATCAGGGGAATTTCCAAGATGAAATTCGGATTTTCTAATAATAATAAAGAAAACACCGGATTTTCTAACAACTGCTGAGGAAATTCCGCTGCTAATTTAAATAAAATTTCTGTTGGTGTATTAGGATTACTAGCTACATTTTCTCGAATTATATCATCGGAACTACTGCTTAAATCAAACAAGAAATCGGGAGCCGCATTGGCATTTTTGGCTACAATTCTTGCTAATTCAATATCAATTTCAGCTAGCTCTTTTAATCGTAATGATGAAGTTTTCTCGCTCGCTGCTTCTTGCCGAAGTTTAGATAAATTCGGTTCTGGAGAACGATTAGCCATAGCGAATAATTAGTTAGTTAATTAGTTAAGTAGTTAATTCTACAGAGTTGAATGTAGAAGTTTTTTAAATTAGATATTAAGTAAGTAGGTCAAATTACATATAAAACCTCACCCTGCCGTACTGCTCCCTCTGCTTATTAAGGAGAGGGATTGAGGGTGAGGTTCTTATTTTATATTTAATTACGCCTACCTACTTACACAATTTTTTCTTAAGTTTACGTTATTAGTCAATAGTAAACTTTGCTTTTATAATTTAATAATAAAAAGTTAATAAAAGTAATCTAAACAACATATTAATCACTAATAATTATCTAAATCTTCTCTTTTATTGAGTTTGCTTTCAGTAGCGATACCAACTAAATTAATTGTAAAAATGGCTATAGCTTTACAAATTAATGCTAAATATCGATACTTCAATTTTGACATCCCTAATTAGAGATTCAACGAATATTACAAAATTTAATCACAAAAATCATAGATATGTGTATAATTACTAGTTTTACGCTGAAAGATTATTTAAAAAACCCTTACTAGACGCTCTTAGCGCGGAGGAAAGAGATTTCATAGAGAAAGCTAATTTTAGGGCGGGAAGGGAGTAATAACTCGTTTCACCAGCTTTATCGAAAAAACAAGTTGAATTTGTATCACTTTAAGCAAAAGTATGGTACTAATGAACTAAAATAATTTTGTCGTATTTGTACAGGTATAGTTGATGATTTCCACTGTTTCAAATATGTTTGATTATGAGGTAGCGCCAAAGCCTTTTTTGAAATGGGCTGGAGGAAAAACTCAGTTAATCAAACAAATAAGTAAATTTTTGCCTTTGGGATTGCATAACGGTTCAATAAAAAAATATGTTGAACCATTTATAGGAGGTGGAGCGTTATTTTTTTGGATAGCATATAATTATCCGGTAAAAGAGTTATTTATTTCTGATATCAATGTTGATTTAGTGTTGGCATACAAAACTATTCAATATGATATAGACAATTTAATTAAACTATTATTAGATATTGAAAATAAATATTTATCATTAAATAATCATCAAAGGGCTGAATATTTTTATCAAGTAAGAAATAATTTTAATCAGCAAAGAAACCAGATGAATTTAATTGATTATAATTGCAATTGGATAGAGAGAACAGCGCAAATGATATTTTTAAATAAAACTTGTTTTAACGGCTTATTTAGAGTTAATTCCAAAGGAGAATTTAACGTTCCTGTAGGAAAATACAAAAAACCATCAATATGTAATCAACAGACTTTAAAAACAGTGAATAAAATTTTGCAAAGAACAGAAATTGTGCAAGGGGACTTTAGTAAATGCGAAACATTTATCGATGAAAATACTTTAGTATATTTTGATCCACCTTATAGACCGATTAGTAATACATCTAATTTTACTGCTTATTCGCATCAAATCTTTGATGATTCCGAACAATTGAGATTACATAACTATTTTCAAAAATTAGATAAAAAAGGTGCATTGCTGCTGCTGAGTAATTCCGATCCGAAAAATTATAATATTGACGATGATTTTTTTGAACAGCTTTATAGTGGTTATCGAATAGAAAGAGTCAAAGCATCCCGCTCCATAAATAGTAATTCAGCAAAA
>JBHJOU010000421.1:0-3864 GCA_050329355.1 Rivularia sp. (in: cyanobacteria) | reverse complement strand
GTGTAAAACCAAATAAATCCGACGCTACGGGAGGAACAATTATTTCTCCTCCTGTTACCGTTAAAGATTCAAGATTAAATTCTAATATTTCAGGTGCGCTAACAGTTACAGTTACACCTTCTTCTGGTGGGGGTGCGCTCAAACTCAAATTAACGTTAGCAACTGTAGCCTCAGACTCAATTAAGACTTCTGACTCAGTGCTTATACTAGCTTGAATTAGAGAATCTGGAGTGTCTTTAATGATAATAGTTCCGCCATTTTGTTCGGGGTTAACGGTATAACCTTGACCGGGAACAAGGGAAATATCAAACTGTTCGATACCTTCAGCAGCTTCCAGAGCGGAACTATCAAATACTGGTACAGTAATAGTGGCAGTCTCCCCGAACATCTGGAAGTAGAAACCACTAACATTCCCATCAGGAATCACGACTCCACCTTGAATGTCAGCTGCAAATACATCTAGTTCACTGAGAAAATTAGCAACTCCACTGGTGACATAAACCTGTACACCTCCTCCTGGTGGGGTTTGATTCAAGCTGAGAGTCAGAGTTAATTCCGTTCCCTCCGATTCAATCAACTCATTGGTACTTAATTCTAAACTTACTTCTGGTGGAACAACTGCGGGGAAAACCAGGTCATCCAAGCTGTCGAAAAAGGTAACGGTAGAACTATTTGCAGGAGTAAGGGTATATCCTGCGCTTTCAACTAAAGAGAAAGTAGCTGTTTCTGGACCATCGGTTTCTGCTTCTGGACGGTTGGTAGGGTTAAGGGAAATTACTCCATAAGATTCTTCGAGTAAGAATTTAAAGCCAGTAGCTTCACCATTTTCGTTGTAGACAGCATCTAAAAATTGACCACCTCTAGTAAAAGGTTTACCACCCAAGTTACCTCCATAGGGAACAGCATAATCCTGACCAGATTCTTCATCTGCTAGACCACCAAAGTAATCTGTCAGAACTATATCGCTGTTGATATATACTTCAATTCCTCCTTCGGGAATCTCTGCTTCTGTTGTTAAAACAAAATTAAGAGCAGCACCTGCATTTTCAGGAGCCGTTTCGACTAAACTTCCTCCCAATAAAATGTCATAATTGTCGTTCTCAAAGTCATTGTTATAAACTCCGGAAACTGTTAACAGAGAAATAGGTATTCCTTCTCCGGTACTAGTAGGAATTTCTGTCGCTGCGGCTTTGAAAGCATCGGGGTTATTGAGACTGAGGTTAAGAGTATATTGTCCCGGACCATATTCGTTGGGGTCAACTTCGGAATTCCCTGTACCGCTACCTGGAGTTAATGGGTCGTATTCTGAGTTTTCATAAATAGTTACACCTACGTAGTAGGAACCATCTTCAGGAGCAGTAAACTCGATATAAGGCTCAAAACCCGATTCAAATATTTCATCAGGAGCAGCACCATCATCGTTGGAAGCTACTTCAGCACCGCTAGCATCGAATACACGCAACCAAGGGTCTACTTTTCTTCCTTCCTCAAATTGGTTTGCATCTGCATCAATTTTAATCGTGTCTCCCGCTTTGAGGTCTACTTTGTACAAGTCTACATCTTCGCTGGCATCTATTCTTGTAACGGTTCCATCTTCATTTTCGTAGGTGTTGCTGTTGCTATAGTCAATAGAAGCAGTAATAGATATCTCAGAGTTCAACTCGTTTAAGCTTACTGGTTGAGCAAATTCTAAAATATCGTTGGGTTCGCTTTCTTCGGTAGCTGGTGGAACTTGTTCTAGGGTATCTACTAAATTAAACGTCCCACTATTAGCTTCTGGATTAACTTGATAACCAGAACCCGCTTCTAAAGTAAAGACAGCTGTTTCTAATCCTTCATCTTCGCTATCGGCTGCAATTGGTAGGTTAATAGTAGCTTCTTTGGCAGTAATTTTGAATTGGAAACCGTCTCCAGCGTCGTTAACTCCAGTAATTTCACCACCAACAACTTCAACTGCATCAAGATCAAATTCACTTAAATTTGTCGCAGCGACTGTCACAGTTATCCCTTCTTCAGGTGGTGCTGCACTTAAAGTAAAATTATGCACCCCAACAGTTGCTTCTGATTCTATTAAAGTCGCTGGTTCAACAGTATAGCTAACTTGAATCTGAGAGTCTGGATTATCTGCAATTGTTAAATTTACCGCACCAGCTTCAGAGTTAATTGTATATCCAGGTCCCTCTACTAATTCAAAAGTAAATTCTTGAATCCCTTCAACAATTCCCTCTTCAATTTCCGGATTAGTAGTTTCATCAAAAGCAGGTACGGTAATTGATGCTTCGTTTTCTAAAAGCTTAAAGTAGAAACCACTTGCAGCAAAGTTGGGGAAAGGAACTGTACCACCCGAAACTTCAGCATTAAAAACGTCGAATTCCCCTAAAGCAGCTCTGTTACCTGGACTATTAACATAAACTAGTAATCCATATTCGGGAATTTCACCTTCGACATTAAAAGTAAATGTGGTGGTGTTTCCCTCTGACTCCACTAACTGAGTTTCGCTCACACTCATACTAACTTGAGGTTCGTTACTAGGAACCGGAGCGGTTTCTAAACTATCGTAAAAAGTAACGAGAGAGGAACTACTATCAACATCAACGCTGTAACCAGAACCAGTTTCTAAAGTAAATGTTGCTAGTTCAATACCCTCAGTTTCTACTTCTTCCTTGTTTTCCAACGGTAAACTAATCAAAACATTCGGACTATCAACTCGTAGACGAATTCCTGTTGCTGTTCCAGCTTCGTCATAAACCGCTGATAAAACTTCTCCTCCAAAGGTTAGAGGTTGTCTTCCTAAGTTAGCAAAGTAGTCAGTTAAAGCAATATCGCTGTTAATTACAACTTCTACTCCATCTTCAGGAATTTCACCTTCAGTTTGCAAGCTCAGAACTAGAATCGATGCTCCTGCTTGCTCTCCCAAGGATTCGACTAATTCCGGAGTCAGCACAGTATCTCGTAACTCAGTGCGATCGCCATTAAATGTACCGCTTAATGTCTGTAGAGAAATTTTTGGTTCCATGATATTTTCTTGGTATTTCCTTGCGATTTTTGTTTTACGTGATAGCCGAAGTAAATTTAGTAATCCCCTCAAAGCAACTACTAATCAATTACATCCAGTTCAAATGGAAAATTTATCAAGTTAAAAGGAAGTTAGTGTTGAGTCAGTATTTCCCTTTTAACTAGCGCATTGCACTTTTTATGGATACACCTCAGCTAAATCAATCGGGCTTATTGATATTTTTTATCAATAGATTGATTCATGTCAATACTACTACATATTCTGGTCAGTAAATCTAGCATTTTTGTAAAGATTTCATGAAGTTGCCGGATGCAGGAATTAGATGATTTGTAGTTCTTAATTCGTAATATCTCCCTCTGGGACATATTACGAATTAAGCTGTTACGCATTTAATTTGTATAACACCCTTCGAGTAAGATGCTCGTACTACAATGTGTTCACTAGTAGTTCATTTCATTAATTCTGGGTAGTCGGGTTTTTCCGGAAATCTTGTAGAGACGTTATATATAACGTCTCTACATTACGTCGGTAGACAAACAAAACCTATCAAAACTAATGAAAATAACCACTAGATACTTAAGCAAAAGCAAAGTTATCCGCATTCAAGCTAGTTGCACCAATACCTTGCAATATCGCTAAATCCGAACCATTAACAGCAATCAAAGTATTATCATCTTGTTGAGTAATGCTTAAATCATCAAAACCAATACCCAAACCAGCGATACCAAGGACATCTTCACCCAAAGTAAAGTCAGTTATGATGTTGGCTGCATCAGGAATTTCTGCTGTAGCAATCCAGAATTGGTCTGCACCTGCTCCACCAGTAATGATATTATCACCACCGCTCA
>JBHJOU010000757.1:0-6191 GCA_050329355.1 Rivularia sp. (in: cyanobacteria) | reverse complement strand
TTGTGGGGACAAGTCGTTATGCTGTGAAATTGCGAGAACAAATCCGCAAAGCTGCCGATACTCGCGAATCTATATTAATATTTGGCGAGCCTGGTTTAGAAAAAGATAATATTGCTGCTCTCATCCATTTTGGTTCTGATTTTCGCCGTCAGCCAATTATTAAGCTAAACTGCGGTATTTTACAGGTTAGCGGTGCAGATTTATTCGGACGTGCTGGGGGTAAACCGGGTTTAATTACATGGTTGGGTGAAGGTACTCTGGTTCTGAATAATATCCAGGAAACACCACCGGAATTATTACCAAAGTTAGCTGAATTTATCGCAACTCGCACTTATCAGCCTACCACTCGTCAGGGGGAACCCGAAGCTGAAGCTTATACTAGTCAAGCCCGCATTTTAATTATTTCAGAACAAACTCAACCATTAATTCAGCGAGCGGTTGATAAAACCATCAAAGTTCCACCCGTGCGAGTGCGAAAGTCAGATATTAAAGCCCAAGTTGAATATTATATTAGTCTTTATTCTCGTTCTCAAGGTATTCGTAAACCTAAAGTAACTCCAGAAGCTTTACGTCGCTTGCAATCCTACGATTTCCCTGGGAACTTAAAGGAATTAAAAAGCTTGGTGGAACGAGCTATAGTCCAAGCTGGTGAAGCAAGGGAATTAACCGAAGAAATTTTTTGGTCAGCAGATACTAAGAAAAAACGCTTTCGCTTCAATTTGTTAAATGCTTATCCGGGATTAAGAAAAATTCTTCGCAGTCCCTGGTATCCAGACTGGATAAATTATGGTTTCACTTTAACAGCTTTTGCCGTTACTATTGGTATTCTATTTTTTGGTCCGCAATCGCGAGATCAAAATTTTGCCCTCAATCTATTTTGGGCTTGGTGGTGGCCTTTTTTCCTGTTTCTCTTCCCGTTTTTAGGTCGGATTTGGTGCGCTTTCTGTCCGTTTATGATTTACGGTGAGGTTACGCAGAAATTATCATTGTGGTTGTTTCCCAGAGAACTTCAAAGTTGGCCCCGACAGCAAGCTGAAAAATGGGGTGGATGGTTTTTGTTTACCATGTTTACTTTAATTTTTCTCTGGGAAGAACTCTGGGATTTAGAAAATACTGCTTATCTTAGTGCTTGTTTATTATTATTAATTACTGCGGGAGCAATGATTTGCTCTGCAATTTTTGAAAGACGGTTTTGGTGTCGTTATTTATGTCCTATCGGCGGCATGAATGGCTTATTTGCTAAGTTGTCAATGACGGAATTAAGAGCGCAACAAGGTATTTGTTCGGCTACTTGTACAACTTACCAATGTTACAAAGGTGGACCGCAAAAAGGTGAAGGAATGGAAACAAATGGATGTCCTTTATATTCTCATCCCGCACAGTTGGAAGATAACCGAGATTGTGTTTTATGTATGACTTGTCTCAAAGCCTGTCCCCATCGCTCCGTTGAATTTAACTTACGTCCTCCCGGCATCGAATTGTGGACAACTCATGTACCTCGTAGTTATGAAGTAGCACTGTTATTTTTGCTTTTAGGAGGAGTGTATCTGCATCGCTTACCGGAAATACAACAAGTAATGAATTTGCAATTAGATTTAACTGACTTTGGGCAACATTCGGAATTATCTTTATTCGCTTTAATTATCCCTGTAATTGTTCCTTTTGCTGCTTATGGTTTAATGCAGTTATTTTATCGATTGAATTGTTATATTAAAAAGCTCAAAAATCAAAATTTAAATATAATTAAACCCAAACCTTTTTTAGAACTTGCCTATGGTTATCTACCATTAATATTAGGTGGTAGTTTAGCTCATTACTTACGTTTAGCTTTGAACGAAGCCGGACGTATATTACCAGTAACTTTTGCTACTTTTGGTTGGAATGGCGTATCTCTACCAATATTAGTAGCTCACCCCGCAGTCATGGCTTTTTTGCAAGGTACTACTTTAATTTTTTCAACTTTATTAACAGTATTATTAACCCAGAAAATCGCTCGTCAACCACTACGCTGTTTGTTTTGGCAACATTTAGCAACTATTACTCTAGCAGTAAGTATGTGGATAATAATTGTATAAATTAGGCATAAACATCAAAAATATCTTATTTTCATGAGGGGTATCACCCAGTATTGTAAACCGCAATCAATTACTTAGAAAAACCTTGAGCTTCACATTGATTTGATAAAATAGTTTGATATCTTTAACAAAATTTAATATTTGCTACGTAAAAAATATGTGATTTTATTTATACTGAGAAAAATAAATTATAAAATCATTGCTTAAAGTGAGTATTCTAAGACTTTAACAAATCACTTCTAGCTTACTTGGTGTCTAAATGTTCAAGTGATTAATCGTATTTTTAAATTAGTCGTTGGTGTCATGCAGATACAAAGGAACTAATAGTAAACAAGCTAAGTCCTGGAAATTGTATTCAATACATATAGCTTTGATTCCTCGTTAAGTGTTCCATAAAATCGGAGCTACGTTTTACGGCTAGATAGGTTTAATATTGTTGACTTAGCTGTCATGAAATTTGTCATCGGCATTAACACTTTGAAAGTTTATCTTAAAACAAACTTTCAAGATAAAATCGCCGTCTAATTTTTGCTCTATTATCAAGTATTTGATAAAAATTTGACATTATGGTTATCAGTATATTAGGCATAAACATGAATAAATTAGGTATGAGATAAAACTTTATAAATTAAACAAAAAATCACATAAAAAACCTAATTTGTCTTTAAAATTTTGATTTTTTGATAACCAATTCAAGACATATCCTGAAAGGCTGGAGGAAAGGTTGAAAACATTTTATATTTCCACAAACTAAGCAAAATAAGATATGTCTGAATGTGGGCTTGTATTAAAGACAATGAACAATATGAAAAAGAACTTAAACGAACTTGCTATTTTTGGTGGTCTACCTACCTTTAAAGAAAAATTACACGTAGGTCGTCCGAATATTGGTTCTAGAGAAGTTTTGCTACAACGTATTAACGATGTTTTAGATAGAAAATGGTTAACAAATAACGGACCATTAGTACAAGAATTCGAGCAAGAGATAGCTTCCTTAGTAGGAGTAAAACACTGCATTGCTACTTGTAATGCAACTGTAGGCTTAGAAATTGCCATTAAAGCTTGCGGACTTAAAGGTGAAGTCATCATTCCTTCATTTACTTTTATTGCTACCGCTCATGCTTTGCAATGGCAAGGAATTGAACCAATTTTTTGTGATGTTGACCGTAATACTCATAACATAGATCCACAAAAAATAGAGCCATTAATTACAGAAAATACTACAGCAATAATGGGAGTACATTTATGGGGAAGGGGATGTGATGTAGAAGCACTTGAACAAATTGCTCATCGCTACAACTTAAAACTTCTATTTGATGCTGCTCATGCTTTTGGATGTTCTTATCAAGGACAAATGATAGGTAATTTTGGAAACGCAGAAGTATTTAGTTTTCATGCAACTAAATTTTGTAATAGTTTTGAAGGAGGTGCAATTGTTACCAACGACTCGGAATTAGCTAAAAAAATCCGTTTAATGAAGAACTTTGGATTTAGCGATTACGATTGCGTTGACGAGCTAGGTATCAACGGAAAAATGAATGAAGTATCTGCCGCTATGGGGTTGACATCACTTGAAAGTATAGATAATTTTATTAATATAAATCTGAAAAATTACAAAAAATATCAACAAGAATTATCAAATATTCCGGGTGTCAATTTAATAACTTACGACCACAAAGAACGATGTAATTATCAATACGTAATTGTGGAAATAGATGAGTCAATAACTGGAATTAACCGCGACCAACTTTACCAAATTTTGTGGGCAGAAAACATCCTAGCAAGACGCTACTTTTATCCAGGTTGTCATCAAATGGAACCCTATCGCTCTCGTATTGCTGATATGGGTTTGATGTTAACTAATACCAGACATTTAGCAGCGCGAGTACTAGCATTACCTACAGGGACGAATATAGGTAAAAGAGAAATTAGTCACATTTGTCAGATTTTAAGACTTGCAACTACAGGGGGAAAGATAACTAATGAAATGCTCTACCAACATATTCATGCCTGCTAATAATTCACAACTAACGAAAAATCATCTTAAAGTTAGTGTATCTCTTGTTACTTTTAATCATGAAAAATTTATTGCACAAGCTATAGAAAGTATACTGTTGCAAGAAGTGAATTTTAATTATGAAATCATCATAGGAGAAGATTTTTCTAGTGATAGAACGCGGGAGATTGTAATTGACTATCATCAACAGTACCCAGATAAAATTCGCTTGATATTACCTGAAGAGAATTTGGGTTGCTACGGTCAAAAGATTTTTGTACAAACGCTCCAAGCTTGTCGAGGTGAGTATATTGCCTTGTTAGATGGTGATGACTATTGGACTTCTCCTTACAAGTTACAGCAACAGGTGGATTTTTTAGATAATCATCCTGAATGTGCCATTTGTTTTCATGATGTGACGACAATATTTGAGGATAAAGCTGAGCTACCTCGGAGATATAACGATTTTGAACCCAGTGAATTTTCTGGACTAGAAAGTATTCTAAAAAGTAACTTTATACCAACTTGTTCGACTTTATATAGAAAAGGTTTATTTGATAAATTTCCAGACTGGTACTACGATGCCGTTTGTGGAGATTGGGTACTTCATGTCATGAATGCAATAAATGGCAAAATCGGCTATATAAATAAATCAATGGGAGTTTATCGGGTGCATAAAAACGGTTTATTTAGTGGTATGAGAAAAATACAGCAGCATATAGAGGTAATTAAGTGTTATCAGCTTTTAAATGAATATTTGAAGTTTGAGTATAACTATATAATTAAGTCCGAAGAAATTTATCGTTATTTAGCTTGTTTTTGGATTTATCAAAGAGAAGGAAATTTCGAGCAGAAAAAGCAATTTATTCACAAATTAATCAGAACTTTAGCAAAACATCCTTTGATTAGTTGTGTCGCAATTTTGAAATTTATTAAAAGAAGTATTTTTCATCAAGTAAGTAGATATAAGTCGCAGTTAAAAAAGCAGAAACTCAAACTGCTCACCTATGAATATTCAAGTAATTGATTACCAAAATCCTTTGTGGCTGCAAACTTTGAGTAGATTGCGATACGATGTTTACCATTTACCAGAATATGTTCATTTAGAAGCAAAAAGAACTAAAACACTCAGCCAAGCTTTTATAATTATTGACAGCGAAAAAATCTTTTTCTTACCTTTTTTAATTCGTTCCTGTGATGACATCTTAGGTGCAAATAATCAAGATTTTTCTGATGCAATATCTCCCTATGGTTATCCTGGTATTTTATTAAGTGAACAGGCTGCGAATAATTTTGATTTTACTAATTTTGCTTTGAATGAATTAAATAATTATTTAAAAGTAAAGGGTATATGTTCGGCATTTTTACGATTGCATCCTATTTTAAGTAATAAATTAAATAAAATGTTGTCCCAAGAGAGTGTTAATAAAATTGGTGAAACGATTTCCATCAATTTAAAACTTTCAGAATCAAAAATTTGGGCAAATACCAGAAAAGGTCATCAAAGTACAATCAACAAGTGTAAACGGATTGGTTTTACTGCCAGAATGGTGAACTTAGTTGAATATGTGGAGAATTTCAAAACGATTTATGAGGAAACAATGAATCGTGTCGCAGCAAAAAAATCCTATTATTTTGACCGAGAATATTTTGCCGATTTAGTAAACTTAAATGGAAACATTCACCTGTGTTTAGTAGAATTAGAATCAGAAATTGCCGCAGCTTGTATATTTTTTGAATGCGGTGGAATAGTTCAAGCTCATTTAGGTGGAACTAAAAATAAATTTTTACACCAATCTCCATTTAATTATTTATTAGATTATGTTCGATATTGGGCAAAGCAACGCGGTAATGAATTGATGCATATCGGAAGTGGTGTTGGAGGTACAAAAGACAGTCTTTACCACTTTAAAGCAGGTTTTTCTAAACAAAGACACGATTGGTTTGCACTACGATTGATTCCAGATCGAGAAAAATATAATTACCTAACTCAGCTACGAGCAGAATATCTAAATACTGGAGTTGATCAATTACTTCAGTCCAGTTTCTTCCCCGCTTATCGTTCTAATTGAGATGGGCTTCCAGGGGGATGGGGGGATGGGGGGACTTTCGGGACAAGG
>JBHJOU010000351.1:0-5476 GCA_050329355.1 Rivularia sp. (in: cyanobacteria) | reverse complement strand
GAGCAAATGTGGGTGAATTATATTAGCTTGTAGTAAGAGTTTCAACTCTTACATTGAGGTAACAAATCCTCACTACAAACCCCTGAGAATAAATGATTTGGACTACTAGGTAAAAAAAGCTAAATTTTTAACTGTTATTTACAATTATTATGACACCAATTAAACTTCATATTGGAGGTAAACAACCTCATGCTGAATGGAAAATTCTCGATATTGAACCACGAGAAGAAGTTGATTTTATCGGTGATGCAGCTAATTTACAACAGTTTAAAGATAATTCGATTACAGCAATTTATGCTAGCCATGTTTTAGAACATTTTTATTATGGTTTAAATAATGAATTGCTCAATACTCTTTCGGAATGGCACCGTGTATTACAACCAGAAGGTAAACTTTATATCAGCGTACCTAATTTACAAACTCTTTGTTGGTTGTATCTGCATCCCTCTCTTGTACCTTTAGAAAAACATCACATTATGCGGATTATGTTTGGGGGACAAACTAATGAACATGATGTTCATAAAGTAGGGTTTGATTTTGATATTTTAGCTTTGTATTTAGAAGAAGTCGGTTTTCAAGAATATGAACCTGTATCGGAGTTTGGTTTATTTCAAGATTGCAGCAGCTTGCGGATATCTGATACGTTAATCAGTTTGAATGTCATTGCTACTAAGTCAGCAAAAAATTAAAAAGTAGTTTCGCTTCTAGTAGTCATCTATTTGTGGTGCGTTGGCGTAGCCTGCCCCGGAGGGCAGCAAAAAATTAAAAAATTGTTTCGCTTGTAGCTTAATTGAAAAACTTTTTTTGTTTTTACACTACCCAACACCACAGCAAAACTATCACTATCATCAAATAAAGTCGCCCGAATTACCAAAGTCGAAACTTTTACTTAACACACAATTACACAGAATTCAATATCAATCAAATCTTGACAATTAAATCAAATTCATCAACTATTATTAATTCCATAATATCGAACAAGGAAACATCAAACCTTGTATCTACTTCTTGGCTGGGAGTGTAGCTGTTCTAATGTTCTCTCTGAGACACTACCAGAGATGAGCAATTGTTAAAATAATATAAAGAAAGTCTTGATATGGGATCAAAATCTAGATGTTTGCGATAATGTAGATAACGATTCATCAAAACGGTGATTATTCACAACTCGCTATTCATGCTCACCGCTATGTAAAATCGTGTTACAAATTCCCTGCTATCAATCGCATTTGTCATGATTTGTACATATTGTATTGAATTAGGCAGCACAACAAGAAACATCTTCTTTAATTGTGCGAAATCTGCGAGGTTGCTGATAAGTAGATTAGTTTGATAAGTCATTTTAATAGCTTTTGCTGCGTTCAAAAGTTTATTAGTAGTGATTACCGAACAAAACCAAAATTAACAGTAACTATGTGGAATTAGTTGTGCTATATTCAAGAATAGTGAGACTTGCTTTGCGTGCATTACAAAACTCTACGCAGAGACCATAATTGCAAAACGGAAAGCATTTTTGATTCAAGCATTTACCTAAACTTTCAATTTTATTTCAATTGAGGTTATGACTCAACAAGTAATTCACCCAATGGTGAAATTGCAACGCAATGTTCAATCGCTCGTAAATTCAAATATTATCAAGCCGACAGATAGCATTTGGAAAATTGCTTTACTTTACGGCGACGAGTGGCAACACTGGAAACGCGAATTGGTCGATTTCGGATTTACTATGCAAGATCCTGTTAAGGAATTGCTGGCAGTAGAAGGATGGGATGAAGATTGACACTCTGCGGCGTTAGCGTCCGGAGATTCTTGGCTCAACGAGTCCACTTAAATTAGACTCCTTGCGGTATCTAATTCACAGGTGATTCTCTCCCAAGCTTTAACTTTCCGAATGCCCTTCGGTAATTAGATTGCTCCAAAATTTGTTTGATTAAATTTTGTGTCGTCTAGTACCCATGTTCGCGCAGCGTCCCGAAGGGATAGATTTTACCTATTTCTGGGATATTCTAGAACTATGGAATAGAACCCCATAACCGCCGGGTAGAAATTTATTTCATGCTTCTTACATACTAAAATTCAACTACAGGCTGCTAATGCTGCTGCAAGTTCTTTTGAGGTTTGATATCTATCCCGTGGTAGAGGTTCTGTAACCTTGTCTATTACTTCTTTTAACATGGGTGTAATAGTGGGAACCTTGGCTACATCAAACCGAAAGCTTCGTCCTTGCTGACGATAGAATTTGAATGGGTTCTCCCCTGTGAGCAGAAAAATTAAAGTTGGTCCAACAGCGTATAAATCCGATTGAGTTAGGGGCTGTCCCCGCTCTTGTTCGGGAGCGCAATATCCTTCTGCACCGATACGAGTCCCTGGTGCAGTACCAATTTCTTTCACAGCGCCAAAATCCAACACAACTATACGATTGTCAAAATTTCGCACCATCAGATTAGCTGGTTTGATATCCCGGTGAATCAACGGTGGATTTTGACTGTGTAAATAATCCAAAATATCGCAAGTTTGAATCATCCATTCAATGGCTTGATTTAAAGTTACAGGTCCCTTGCGATAAACAAATTTTTCCAAATCTTGTCCATGGATTAACTCCATCGCCAAGTATTTTTTCTTGTCTTCCACGAAAAAGTCATAATACTTAGGGATTCCCGGATGGCTGAGTAATCCTAAAGTATCGGCTTCTCGTTGGAACAACTCTTGTGCTTTGGCAATTTTTACCATATCGGCATTCATCTGTTTAAGCACTAATAATTGGGGACGACCCGTAGTTATACCTATGGAGTCCCAAGCTAGATAGGTAGTTCCCATCCCTCCCTGTCCTAATGTTCGTAATACTTGATAGTGACGAATTGTTAGCTGTACCGATAGAGGTTTACCGCAATAAATGCAAAATAGATTATCCGGGGAATTTCCTTCATGGGTGCAGTTTGTAGGTACAGCTACAGGCTTTTTCGCAGATGTCGGTTGCTGTTGCTGATTGGGTAAAAGTTCGAGTTTCAAAATCGGACCACCCCGGGCTAATTGCAGCAAACAATTACTTGTTAACTGGATGCGAGTAACTAAAACACCATTTAAAAACGTGCCATTGGTACCGTTGCTAATAATTTCCCAATCATCAACATTACCTTTAGGATTGTTATTTCTTAGTTCTAAATGATATCGAGAAACTAAATTACTATCGAGAACAATATCATTATCTGCCGCTCTTCCAACCCGAATTACCGAAGATTCATCAAAGCACCAATCTTTTAGCGGGGTTTTGTTTTGTGCTTCTAAGAGGGTTAGAGTAATCACGATACTTAGGAACTATAAATTATCAAGGATGAGTAATGAATTATAAAGAGAAAAAATCAGAAAAATTTGAAATTGCCAATGTCTTAATTTAAGCACAAATTATCTAAGTAAGTAGGGATGCAAAAATATTTATACGTGAAGTAAGAAGTCGGGTTTTTATGATGATTATCTGGTTTTACTCATATTTCAGGTAAAAAACCCGACCTCTTAAAGCCTCGTCAAACTGACGTTTATATATATATTGAATTGCGAAAACCCACCTATTGCTAAAACAAGATATAGCAATCCTGAATGATTCGTGAGAAATTTATCAAGAAACCGGCGCTTTGTTACCGCTACTACACATACAAATTCCACCGTAAGGTGGACTTTATGGATTTTTTTACATCTCAATTCGGATTGCTATAGTTAATTATTAATCATTAATTATTAATTATTAATTATTCACAAATTATCCATAATTTGACTGTCTAAATTTGGACGGACTTTTGCTCGAACAAGTACGACGGTAATATTATCATGACCATTATATTGGTTGCCTAATTCAATTAAATCTCTCACACCCTTTTCTAAATTGGCTTCCGAACTGATTAAATTCAGCAAATTAGTCTGCCAGTATTTTTCCAATAAATCGTTATCCGATAAACCATCCGAACTCAGAACAAACAGCGAATCTTCATTAATTTCTAAAAACTGTACCTCCGGTGCAATAAAATTATTATCTCTAGGTCCCAAAGCTTGAGTTAGCTGATAAGCATCTGGACGAGAGTAAGCAATGCTCGATTCAACCCCACGAGAAATTTCTCTTTGACCTACTTCATGGTCTACTGTTATCTGTTCTAAACCCCCTTTACGAGTCACCCGATAAAGCCGACTATCACCCACATGAGCCACCGCTACACGAGTATCCTGAATTAAAACTAACACTAATGTAGTACCCATCCGACCCACACCAGAACGAGCATCTTGCTGGTTAACTTCGTGAATCGCTTGATTGGCTTGAAGAACTCCTTCGCGGATAACTTCTTCACTAGGTAATTCCACTGCTTGCCAATGTTCTTCAAAATACTGCCGTAAAGTACTTACTGCTAACTCGCTAGCAACTTCACCACCTGCGTGTCCCCCCATGCCATCGCAAAGAATATACAAGCCCCGCGCTAGTGCAACTCGACTTTTGGGCAGATCGACTTTATGAATTTTTGTTTCAATGCCAAAATAGTCTTCATTATGGTCGCGTTGTTTTCCGACATCAGTCAACCCTGCATTTTCTAAGCTTGCTAGCTGCATCGGCAGAACTATTGTGGGTGTATCGTCAATTTTAGTTGGACTTTGCTCTAATTCATCTAGCTGTAAAATTGTCGGATTGGAAATATCTTCATCTTCGCAGCAATCAAGACTTAAATTATTTTCTACATGATTTTCTAAATTATTTTCGCTTTGGTTCGACTCCCCTTGCAACTCTTGAGAAATTAATTGCAAGCGCGATCGCAATTCTTCAGTTGTGGCAATTTTACCCGATTCCAAATTTCCTAACAGTTCTAATAACTGACCAAATTGAGTGCGTTGGGATTGGCTAAATAATGCTTGCCAAATCTTTCCTAAAGCTTTGATTGTAGGTAATTTTTCTTGTTCTGGGGATGATTCTGACTCTTTATGTATATCTACGTACAGACGCTGCAATACTAAAGACTGGTCTTCATCAACTCGCAAATTACTTAAATCCAAAAGACTTTGACGACAATTCAGCGGTTCGAGCAAATCCCACAACTGAGTCATCTGATAAAAATAATGTGTAATCTGCAACGATGTAATTTGATCATCTTGCCATAGTTCTAATAAATAAACCCAATCAGAACGGTCTTCAAGTACAATTACCTGGATATTTCCCAGTTGCCATGCATCATGAATATAGGGAATTCCCAAATTAAAGTAGGGTTGTAAGGCAATATAAGTTTTAGCAAGGCTCGGAATTTGAGCTTCCGTTACGGATGGATTTATCGAGTCCTGAAATTGGGGATTCGCCAACATTGCCTTGATCGGCGACACTTGAAAAGGTTGACAATCAAGTACTTTAATACAGGCTTGAGCATTCACAGCATTTTCAAACAAAGCTGGTAATGGTTCAAGCATTTGATAGCGGTTTTCCGAATCTAAATAAGAACCTGTTGCAAATAAA
>JBHJOU010000161.1:0-3755 GCA_050329355.1 Rivularia sp. (in: cyanobacteria) | reverse complement strand
AGTTCCTTGGCAATTGTTTCGCCACCAATAATGATATTTTTATTGGTATTTTTTAAATTATTGAAATTATTGAAATTATCTAAATAATCTATTAATCTATCAAATTGTTTTTGATTAATTATTCTAGCATAATCGGGACTCTGAGCAGGATTTTCGCCGTAAAATTCTTGGAGACATTTTTGGATTTCATCTAATAAATAATCCTTGATTTTTTGATTAACTAAAAGATAATCTGGTGCCAGACAAGTTTGTCCAGCGTTAAAGAATTTTCCCCAAGTTATACGTCTAGCTGCGATTTTGATATCAATGTCGGTATCTACAATGCAAGGAGATTTTCCACCAAGTTCTAATGTGACAGGTGTAAGATGTTTTGCGGCGGCTTCCATGACGATTTTACCTACAGCAGTACTGCCAGTAAAAAATATATGGTCAAATTTTTCTGCTAATAACTGCTGAGAAGTTTCTACGGCTCCTTCCACTACTGACAAATAGGATTTATTAAAGTATTTATCAAAAATTTCGGAGATAAGATGAGAAGTATGAAAAGCAATTTCTGATGGTTTGAGAATCGCACAATTACCGGCGGCTATAGCACCTATTAAAGGCACGATAATTAATTGAAACGGATAATTCCAAGCACCAATAATTAAAACTACTCCTAAAGGTTCTGGAGAAATTGTTGCGGAGGCTGGGAAGAATTGCCAAGGAATTGGTGTTTTTTTTGGCTTTGTCCAATTTTTTAGATGTTTGATAGCATATTCAATTTCTTTGATAACTAAAACTATTTCTGCATTAAAACTTTCTACTAATGGTTTGTGCAAATCAGCTTGCAATGCATTAAAAATTGCTGTTTCATTATCAATAACAGCTTGTTTAAGTGTTTTTAACTGTTGAATACGAAAAGAAATATCTTTGGTTTTACCACTTTGAAAAAAATCACGTTGTTTATGGATTATTTCAGCAAACATTTTCAAATCGATAGTAATTGGTTTTTATTTATTAGAAACTAGAAAATAGACCGCAACTGCGATAAAAGCCAAAATCCAATTTAGAGTATAATCTATTGTCTAATCGGTAAAATAACGGTGAAAACACTACCTTTGCCGAGTTGGGAATTAACTTCAATAGTACCTTGATGAGCTTCAACAATACGCCGAGAAAGGTATAATCCTAAACCACTACCGGAACGTTTGTGACTTCCCGGACGAAATCTTTCAAATAACGTCGCTTGTTGCTCCGGGGAGATACCTTGTCCACTATCAACGATTTTTATGATTATCGGATCGCAATCTGTGGTATCAGCGTCCAAAGAGATTGTAATTGAGCCATTATCAGTAAATTTGATGGCATTTCCTACTAAATTGGTGAATAATCGATGCAACTCTAAACGATCGCCCATTATTTTAGTTGCGATCGCAGTTTCATTCAGATCAACTTTGATTACTAATCCTTTTTGTTCCGCTAAGGGACTTAATTCACTCTTGACTTCCTCAATCAATTTGGGAATATCAACTGGTAGAAATGCCAGAGTTTTACGTCCGGCTTCAAAACGGTAAACTTCTAATAAAGTATTTACCATAGCCAACAGATTGCTGTTAGAACGAGCCATGATGGTAAGTGCTTCTTGCATTGATGGGGATAGTTCCCCTAAAGCACCTTCGAGAAATAATATCATCATTCGTTCCTCTGCGACCAAGGGAGTGCGTAAATCGTGAGTCAGACGGGAAACAAAATCTTCTCGCTGACGAGCAATTTCATCCCGCTCATCAATACTGTGCTTGAGTCGGAGTAGCGATCGCACTCTTGCTAGCAATTCATCGACTGTTACGGGTTTACGAATGAAATCATCAGCACCTAAATCCAACCCGTGAGCCACATTCGGTGAATCGTGAGCAGTAATTAACAAAATTGGCACAAAAGATAAATAAGTATTTTCTCTGATATTTTTAGTTACTTCATAACCATCCATTCCTGGCATCATCAAATCTAGCAATATTAAATCAAAGGTTGATTCTTCGATTTTGCTCAATGCTTTATAACCATTTTCCGCCGTACTAACTTCATAACCTTCTTCTTCTAAAATAGTTTTGATTAAGAAGATATTATCAGGAGAATCGTCAACAACTAGGATTTTGTCAGATTTGAAATTGTCAGAATTCATAGTTTAATTAAAAGGTTAATATAAGATTGTGTTTTGATTAAATCACTTGATTTTAGGTTAATTTATAAATTGATTGTTTTCAACTACCTACGGCGATAGTTTTAACGTAAATTCAATATTTGCGATTTTATTTTAAATATAAAATACTCCTATGAGTGAAAAATAATTGAGTTTATTGATTTAAAGTTAGTATAGGGAATATATAATTAATAGCAGTGATAAAAATCACGATCTAAATTGATTTATATCTGTTTTTTTTGTAATAAAAATCTCTTCCAAATGTAAGATAAACAACAAAATATGTGTTTAGACTAATTTTTGTAATAATTTAAATTAGCTTGCCCAATCAAAAAGCAGATACATAAAAGTAGAATAGCAAGTATTAATTGCCATTCATCTTGAAGTTCTGTTGGTATTGCATCAGAAAGCAATATTACCTGAATTAAGATTTATTTATTCATCTTTGAAACTCGCTCGCTAGTAATATAAATATGAAGAAAATAGAATTAAGCTTTTATTCCGGTTCAATTCCCGCAGCCCTTAACTGTTGTGCTAGTTTTTCAGCACGTTGACGCTCGGTCTCAGCACGTTGACGCTCTTTATTTGCTAACTCCGAACCCCACAATAATAATTCTTCGTTTTCATTCCAGAAGCGCAACCAATAGCCAGCGCGGTTTTCTCGAATACCTGACCATACACCTAAAAAAAGCTGCATTTGGGCTATCCAATAACGATTATTTTCATCCGCTGTTTGTAGTTTATATCGTCTGGAATCGTCTAATTGATAGAATTCTAAAATTCCGCTATCTGGTTCAAAAATAGCATAGTTAGGAACTTGTAAAATTTGTTCATAAAAGAACCATTTCCCTGGAGGGTAAGTTGGTTTGCTGGAATATTCATTACCTTCGGTATCTGATAAAAATTCCATGACAATTACTGGAATATCTCCTTGGAGTCGTGGGGTATAACTGCGCTTTACCTCTTCTCGCGGAACTTTGATTGATGTTACATAACTCCAATCTGGTGCTTTGACCACAAATTTATTATTCAACATCGCGCAAATGCCGTAATTAGTTGTAGTTAAAGCATTTGCTGGTAATTTTCCGGCTATTTCTAAACTTTCTGTTAATGCAGCAGCAAGTAAGGGTTGATTAATATTGTCCACGGGTTCATCATCTAATATAAAATCATCAGGTAATTTTTCCCAGGTAACTTGATGGATGGTTGAAGTTGTTAGCATAGTTAGCTTGCCTAATTATCGATTTTAAATAGTTTAATACTACTTATGATAGTGCTTGTAAAATAGATTTAATTTGTGGTTTCAGATTTGGCAATTCGCGCTCTATAACTAGCCACACTACATCTAAATCGATTTCAAAATAATTATGAGTCAAAACATTTCGCATACCTATTATTTGTGACCAAGGGACTTGTGGATTTTGCTCTCTAATATCTGCTGATAAAGCACGAGAGGCTTCACCAATAATCTGTAAATTTTGCATAAACCAACTTTGAATTAGTTCATTTTCTTCAAAGTTTTTTCTACCTTGAACTGCGTATTTGTTGATACGTTCAATTGCTTCTAAAATATCTC
>JBHJOU010000945.1:0-7152 GCA_050329355.1 Rivularia sp. (in: cyanobacteria) | reverse complement strand
AGTAAGAGTAACCGTATAAGTATTAATATTTAGGGATTAATCTTCTTTATTCCTTTATTCAAAACAAATTCCGATGCTTAACTTCAACTGGGGCGATCGCACTTTTTTAATGGGTGTTTTAAATGTAACTCCCGATAGTTTTAGCGATGGTGGTGAGTTTAATCGACCAGATGCCGCTTTACATCAAGCGCAAGCTTTAGCTGCGGCTGGCGCGGATATCATCGATGTGGGGGGACAATCAACTCGACCGGATGCAGAACAAATATCTGTAGAGTCAGAACTTGAGCGGGTGCTGTCGGTATTGCAGGTCATACGTCCCCAAATTGACATTCCAATTTCCGTAGATACCACTTCTTCAATTGTTGCCAAAGCTGCTGTTGATGCTGGTGCCAATATCGTTAACGATATTTCTGGCGGCACTTTTGACTCGTCGATGTTTTCTACGGTTGCTCAGTTAAATGTGCCGATTGTGTTAATGCATATCCGAGGGAACCCGCAAACAATGCAGCAAATGACCGACTATCAAGATGTCATAGAAGAAATCTCGGATTTTTTATGCCAACAAATAACCGCAGCAACCACTGCGGGAATAAAAAGAGAAAAAATTATGATCGACCCCGGTATTGGTTTCGCTAAAAATTTAGAACAAAATTTAGAAATTTTTCGCCGCTTAACAGAATTAACAAAACTTAACTGTCCGATTTTAATTGGACCATCTCGTAAAAGCTTTATTGGCAAAATTCTCAACCAACCAGACCCCAAAGCCAGAGTTTGGGGGACGGCTGCGGCTTGTTGTGCGGCTATTTTTAATGGTGCCGATATATTAAGAATTCACGATGTTGAACAAATACGGGATGTTTCAATGGTTGCCGATGCCATTTGGCGACCAAATAAAAACAAGTGAATATCGGCGATAAATTAACGTGAGTTCGATGTTGATTGCTTCGATTCGGCGATTATGATTAAGTAATGAGTAATAAGTAATGAATTAAAACTTCTTACTTCTTACTTCTTCGTGGGGTTAGAAGTCGGGTTTTTATGATGATTGTCTGTTACAACCTAGATTTATCTTAAAAACCCGACTTCTGTGTTATTCGTCGAATTCACGTTAATTTAATTTCTTGAATAAATGCAAGTTTTAGCTTAGGATTCAGCACCATTGCCATCATCAGTTCTCGGTCTTCTTGCAGTATGTTCGGCTACTGTTTCAGATGTTATTTGCTCGATAATGTCACTTTTACCTGAACCGGGGTCTACAAACACAACTTTGGAATTAGGACTTTCACCTAATTTGTAACTAGCGTTGATGTAATCTTGAGCAACTAAATATCGGAGAATTTCCTTGTTTTCAGGAACGCTACGCAAAGCTTCAGAAAGAATCTGCATACTAGTACTAGTACCTTCAGCTTTCTTGATTGCAGCTTGACGTTCACCTTCCGCTTCCAAAATCGTAGCACGGCTTTTGATTTCAGCAGCACGTTGATCTTCCATTGATCTGCGTACACTTTCGGGAGGTGTAATTGATTGAATATCTAGCCGAATAATCTCAATTCCCCAATCTATGGTTTTCTGATTCAATCGATCCAACAATTCTTTATCCATATCGACTCTAGAGACATTAGTTTCTTCAAGAGTATTTTGAGCAATGATTTCCCGCAGGGAAGTTGTAGTAATTTGATTTAAACCTTGTGCTAAATCATCAATTTGGTAGAAGCTTTTCTCCATATCTTTGATGCGCCAATACACAATAGCATCAATTTCTAGGTAGATATTATCTTTAGTAATTACATTTTGGGGTTTTATATCCAGTATTTGTTCCCGCGTGGTATCTTCCATGACAATTTGGTCGATTAGGGGAACGATAAAGTTTATTCCAGGTCGTAATTTACGATGATACTGACCCAAGCGCTCTACTAAAGCTTCGTTACCTTGATTAATAATCTTTGTCGATCCTAATGAATAACCTATAAGCGCTAAAGCTATAGCAATAATTGATGACTCCATTTATGCTCCTTATACAGCAATAGGGAAATTTACTTTAAATAATACTGTTCCTAGCTCGTATTACCTTTAGTCTAATAAAAAAGCAATGTGTAATTTTATTATCACGCTTAAGTGACTCCAGACAAGATATTGTCTTTACCAGCCCATTAATAACACGCGCTTATTATTGCATCATTTTTGTCATATTGGGGAGAGGGGAAGATGGGGGGATAAGGGGATGGGGGGACAAGGGGACAAGGGGACTTTCGGGATGGGGGGATAATTACCCATTAGCTGTTACCCCTGAAAAAGTTAATTACAACCAAGGTTTAATGCTTGTGGGTAACTGAGAATTCAAGCGTAATTTAATTTGTGGTGTAGAAAAAGATTGGGCGTAGCCAGAGGTTAGAAATGGTTGATAATTTTTTGCTTCGGGTGTAAGTTGTTTGACGAATGCTACACTTACACCTTTAAGTAATTCTCGTAAAGGTCTAGCTTCTATTCCCCGCCGCTCTTTAATAATATTTGTAGCTGAATTTACATAAAAATTCTCGTCACTTATACTTAGATGAGTGCCGCCAATTGCTGTTAAGAGATACTTCTCTCCCCCCAATTGATTAAAAGGCTGTATCTGATGTGTCAGGGCTGGTGTCAGCGCGTCTTCGGTTCCCGTTAAGATTAAAACTGGTTTGTTAATTTTAGCTAAACCTTTGTCACCAAAAAGTTTCCCTACCATCGGATTAAGCGCGATCGCACTTTTAACTCGTTGGTCTCCCAATTGTAATTTGTTTTCTGATAAGGAGGCTGCGGCACATTCTAACCAGTCAGCGGGTGCGTTTGCAATAGTCAAGGAATTGTTGCAGAATTGTTTTAATTGTTGGATGTTGACTTCTCCTCCGACTACTGCTAAAGCTGTATAACCCCCTAAAGAATGTCCGATAACGCTTACTTGTTGAGTATTTAATTGTCCTTGAAGTTTTCCGGGTTGATTATTCAGTTTTGTTAATTCATCTAGTAAAAAGCTAATATCTTTTGGTCGGTGAATAAATTCACTAGGATTAAGCAATTTTTTGAAGTCGGATGTATTTTTGGCTTGATTAATAGCTGTAGCGTTGCTACCTGGATGTTCAATAGCCGCGACGCTAACTCCGTAAGAAGCCAAATGATTGGCTAAGTAAGCTAAATATTTGCGATTTGCACCAAAACCGTGGGATATCACAACTAATGGCTGTTGTGATTGTTTGACTCCACTCGAATAAATATCTACGACAATAGTGCGGTTTCGCTTTGCATCTCGTAAGTTAATTGTTTGCTGTTCGACTGGTTGTTTACCAATAGTTGCTGGATTGAAAGTTTGAAAATTTTCTTTATACTCTGTTTGATTTTTGACAAATAATTCTCGCGCCAGTAAAGCACCAAGAGCTTGACTTTGTAAACGATTAGGGTTGAATTCTACTGCTAAACTCATGGCTTTTGTTGCATCTACGGTAACATTTGTTTGAGGATATGCCCGTAAAAAACCGAGTACACTCAAGCCATTAACTTGTCTTAGAGCTAAACTAACCGCACCTTCGACACTTTCAATACTCGAACCTGGTAAAGCCGCTTTCAATGAAGTGATTAATTGTCTACCCAAAGAAGTTTTCTGTAACTCTTGGCTAAAGTTATCAGCTGTTTTGGGGTCTATTTCTAAACGTCGCTGCAATAATCCTTGCATTCCCCTGGGAAGAAAAGGTGATAAAACTTGCAGTGAAGATGGTAGTTTTCCTGTTTTGGCAAATTCTTCCAAATCGGCGATCGCAACTGATTGTTCAAAGGGACCTAAGCGAATTGTAACGGTTTGGGCTGCAAAGGCTGAAGGTATACCCAGGGAAGTGCAGCAAGCAAAGGTTAAGCCGCACAACAAACCTTTTATCTGCGATAGTCGTTGTGGAAATCGTCGGGAGTGCTTGAATAACATATTGCTCACTAGTTTATATTTAACGATTAGTTGAAAAAACTTCTGTTCCCTACATCTGTGAAAAACTTGATTTTTTGTGGGGTTAGAAGTCGGGTTTTTAGGATGATTATGTTGTCTCACAAATATTTAAGCTAAAAACCCGACTTTTTATTCTACTTTTCAACCTACATCGTAACCAACAAATAAGACGTTGCAATGCAACGTCTCTACAAGAAAAAATTTTAAATTTTAGATCAAAGAATACATTCGAGAAAACATTAGATTTATAGCAAATTTCAGTTGAGTCCAATACACCTTACCCCCTTCCCCTCTCCTTCATAAGGAGAGGGGTTAAGAGGGCGGGGTGAGGTAAAATTTCTATTGCACCATGAATCGCAAAACCGCTATATCTATGGGCTAAAAACCGATTCCGAAGAATCTCAGAACACCCAAAATACTACCTAAAGGTCCACCAATTTGATTGATGGTGTCACCAGTTTTAGCTATACCAGAACGACTGACTAACAGTACATCATTACTACGCAGAATCGGATTGGTTTTCTCGTTGATTCCGGCTTTCAAATCCACTTCTACCAAGCGCTTGGTCACTGAACCATCAGGATTTAAACGAATCAAGTCGATTTTACCGCTGCTGGCTCTAGCATCGTTAAATCCACCTGCTGCGAGCAAAGCTTGGTTAAGAGAACTATTCGGTCTAATTTGTACTGGCCCTGGTCTTTTAACTTCCCCTACCACACTCACTTCCATTTGTGAAGGAGACAAAGTAGTTGTAGCCAATTGCGTAGCTTCTGCTGGGTTGATTTCAGTTGCGGTCGGGAATATGATTGTATCTCCATCTTGGACAACTACGTCTTGGTTAACATCACCGCTTGTTAACAATCGCCACAAATCCACATTGATGATTTGTTCGGTACCCGTTCTTGTCGGTCTTCTAATTATGACGTTACGAACGTTGGCTTGTGGTGTAATTCCCCCAGCTTGTTGCAGCGCTCGCGTTATGGTCGGCTGACCACTGATATTTGGCGCTCCATTCTGGTTGTTTCCAGCACCTTCTGTCGCTCCTGAAGTTACTAAGTATGAACCCGGACGAATAACTTCACCAACTACCGCTACTGTACGGGGTCTAGTGGGGTCAGCTGCGAAGTTTGCTGCTGCTATATTACGCGCTGTTGCAACGTTAAAGTTTCTACTAGTAGGGACATAAACGGTGTCACCATCGCGTAAGGTAATATCTTGAAAACTTCTACCTGTTTTGATTAAGTCATCTAAATCAAGATTAACTGTTTGTTGTCTGCCATTTCCCAGTTGACGACGTAACTGCACTTGAGTGATATCAGCACTCAAAGTTACTCCCTGAGCAGTTGTTAAAGCTGCTAAAACCGTTGGGTATTGAATACCTGGGTCTTGACCCGCACCACCTTGTAAACTTAAAGTATAAGCCCCCGGACGGGTTACTTCCCCAGCTACAAATACGTTGATCGGACGGGGAGATAATAAATTCACCGAAATAATCGGTCGTCTCAAAAAACGAGCGTATCTTCTGGCAATTGCATCAGCTGCTTGTTCCGTTGTCAACCCCTCAATAGGCACGCTACCAACTAAAGGTAGGTTAACGGCTCCACCAGGGGGAATTACGTAATCACCTGAATACTCTGGCACTTCAAACACATTTACTCTGATGCGATCGCCTCCACCCAATGCGTAATTTGAACGAATTCGAGCAGCTTGTTGTGCCGATACCGGATTAACTGGTTCCAAAGCAACGGTAACGGCAGTTAATAACATTGCACCCACCAATGGTCGGGCTAAAATTTTTAATAGACTTGTGTTAAGCATATTTACCTGAGATTCAGATTTGTTAAGCACTGTCTTAACATTTTATTCTTGACTATACGTAAGTGTTCAAGTTCCATTACACTTTTATTTTCTAAAATAACCGGAAGTTGATAGCAATAAATTATTTATTAAGTTTAAATTTTTAATAAAGTTAATATAAAGCTGAATTTCTCGGCATCTAGAATAATTACTAATAAGTCATAATAAACACATTTTATTTCTTTGAGATTAATCCAACGTCTTCAATTATTTAATCTATTTTTTACAAAAAATCCAGCGTTCTCAATTACTTTTTCTAATTTTTTACTAACTTAAAATGATAATACGAAGTCAAGTTAATTAGCAATTATGACTCTCCTCTCTCACCACTAAACTTGAAAAATTGAAATTAAGTATACTTGTTTACATTTCTCCTTGAATTTTTTGCATAAAAAACTCTTCTAAAGAAAGACGATAAGCGTTAATAGAAATTAGATATCCTCCCATTAAGCGAAGACTCGCAATAAAATCATACATTTCTCCTTGTAATTCACCTTGCCAACAACCATCAGATAACGATGCAAGATTCGGAATCCATTCTTGTAAAGTTTTCCAATTACCACCTTGACCTTTGACTCGATATGTATTTTGCGTTCCTAATAATTGAGTGACATTACCAGAACAGATTAATTCACCTTTATTGAGAATTGCAATGCGATCGCAAATTAATTCGACTTCATTAAGAACGTGACTGTTGAAAAAAATCGTTTTTCCCTGTTGCTTCAGGTTTAAAATAATTTCGCGCATCTGATAACGTCCCATAGGATCTAAACCAGACATTGGTTCATCCAAAAAGATTAAATCTGGGTCATTAATTAAAGTTTGTGCCATTGCAACACGTTGTAACATACCCTTAGAGTAACGTCGCATTTGCTTTTTACGAGCATCAAATTTAGATAACCCAACCAAGTCGAGTAATTGAGGAATGCGTTGCTGTTGAATATTTTGGGGAATTTGAAATAAATTTGCACTCCCAACCAAAAATTCCCAACCAGTCAAAAAGTCGTACAGATAAGCATTTTCGGGTAAATAACCAATACGTTGCTTAGTATCGCGATCGCCAAGTGGTTTACCTAATAATAAACCTCGTCCGGAGGTAGGACGGATAATTCCCAGCAATAATTTCAGTAGGGTGGTTTTACCAGCACCATTTTGTCCGAGCAATCCGAAAGTCTCTCCCCGTTTAACTTGCAAAGAACAGCTTTTGAGAGATACAACTTTTTGATTCATCCAAAAACCAGTACGGTAAACCTTTCGTAATTCCGAGGTGAGAACGATTGGGGAATCTTGAGTTGTGTCAGGAGAAAACGCAGCTTCTTCAACAGACTTCATGA
>JBHJOU010000425.1:0-2980 GCA_050329355.1 Rivularia sp. (in: cyanobacteria) | reverse complement strand
GCTTCTGGACTAAAATCAGGTGTATTTTCTTTTACACCAAATATACTTGCTTCAAATGCAGTTTTTAAAGCCAATTCTAATCCTTTGGAGTCTACATCCGTAGTGCTAGTCACACCCATTGTATTATCTTCATTCCAGACTCGCACGGTAACACCAGAAAGATTAGTGGCTTTAACTTGCTTCGGCTCTCCTTGATCTACTTGAACACTAGTTGAATCTACTATAGAACCGTAAATGTCAAATTTTTTGATACCAAGTTGTTCGGCACTTTCCTTAGCAGAAGCTGCAATTTCTTGTATGTTGGGCATAGTTAATTTTGGATAGAGGGATTTCTGCGGAGGAAGGAAAACGATTTTAAATTTACAATTAGATTTATAATTTTAGATTTATAATTATAAATTTAAAATTTCCAAAAATTTCCAAAAATTTCCAAAAATTTCAAATTTAAATTCTTAATTATAAAATATAAATTATAAATGAAATTGATCAATTTGGATTGCGGATTTTTTGCTGGGTCAAGCATAAATGTTACCCAACAAAAAATCATTTTTGTTGACAATCCAAAAGTTAAAATCGAGAACTCCCTAACGTCCGCCAACAGTAATTGAATCTACTTTGATATGTGGCTGTCCTACGGTAGTATAAATGCTACCACTAACCGAGCCGCAGAAACCCGGAGCTAAAGACAAATCTTGGGAACACATGGAAATTTTAGTCATAATTTCCTGGGCTTCACCTATAAGAATAGCTCCTTTTAGAGGCTTAGTCATCTTACCGTTTTCAATTAAGTAAGCTTCTTCTACGCCAAAATTAAATTCACCCGTAGTACCAACGCTACCACCGCCCATTTTCTTGCAGTAAATGCCTTTATCAATGGAAGCGAATAAATCATCTGTAGAATATTCACCAGTAGCAATGTAAGTATTTCGCATCCGACTAGCCGCAGCGTAAGTAAAATTCTGCCGTCTGCCGCTACCTGTGCGGGGATGTCCAGTACGTGTTGAACCGGCTCTATCTGCCAGGAAATTTTTGAGAACTCCTTTTTCAATTAATAATGTTCTTTGCGCTGGCATCCCTTCATCGTCCATATCAATGGTGCCAAAGGCATTATCAGTACGTCCTTCGTCCCAAGCAGTTAAAGCTTCGTGGGCAATTTTTTCGCCTTTCTTGTTAGCAAAAGGAGTGGTATTGCGTTCGATTTGAGTAGTTTCGAGTAAATGTCCGCAAGCTTCGTGAAAGATAACTCCACCAAAGTGATTGGCCATGATAATCGGATAATCACCCGATTCTACATAATCTGCATAAAGCATTTTACCAGCAGATTCACCGATTTGCTCCGCTGCTTGCTGAAAATCCCAAGTTTTGAGAAAATTGGGGTCACTGGTATTACCGGCACGTTCGGCTATAGAACTGCGATTGGCTCCATCAGCACAGAGTAAGCTTAATGCTACCGATTGAGTTAAGCGAATATCGCGAGCAAAAGTTCCATCACTAGCTGCAAC
This sequence comes from Rivularia sp. (in: cyanobacteria), assembly GCA_050329355.1. Taxonomy (GTDB): domain Bacteria; phylum Cyanobacteriota; class Cyanobacteriia; order Cyanobacteriales; family Nostocaceae; genus Rivularia. The sequence continues at coordinate 1,478 of JBHJOU010000425.1, read as the reverse complement.
TAAAATTTCCTGCCAATCGCGGAAATAAGAAGCACGACGGGATTGAATGTGACTCGCTTTTTTATTTAGTTGAGCGGTACTATCAAGCAACACTTCTCCCATTTCCCGCATCGAAGCACACAAAGGCAGCCATGCATCTTTGGTTCTTTTTGTTGCGTAGTCTCTGAGTAATTCCAGATTAATCTCTGGGATAAAAGCCTTCGGTACGGGTAATTCTAGCCCAACAATCGCCAAAGCTTTTTCCAAGGCTAATTTTAAACCAGTAAAAGAAATATCATTGGTGCTGACGTAGCAATCAGCCTTACCGCGAAATACTCTCACCCCCGCACCTGTAGAAAGACGGGGTGTAATACTAGTAATAGTGTCTTCTTCCGCTAAGCAACTGATATAGCTGACGCGCTCCAAGAAGAATTCAATAAAATCAGCGCCAGCAGCACGTCCCAAACCTAATAAAGTAGATAAAGGTGCTGCCCAAGTTTCATCAAAATGCTCTTTTGTGGAAGAGTATTGTAAATTGGGAAGTTCTTGGGAAAGAAGTAGAGTACTTGTTTGCATAAGTTACCTTTTGATTGAGGAGCGTTATCTTAAACTAGTTATTGCAGTTCTTATTATCATATGAGAAGATACAGCAAACCGTAGGAGACTGTGTATCATCTTAACTAATATCTATTGGGTTGTTGGAGTTAAGAACGACAAAGAGGGAATAGAAGAGTAAACGAAAAAAAGATTTGATTTGTTATTTAATCAGAACTATAAACTCGCACTATTTTTAAGGATAAATTATTTTTTGGAATTTCCAACTCGTTAGCTATAAAACTACTTTATAATTCATCAGGATTAATATTTAATTCTCGCAGTTTTGCTGCTAAACGTTCGGCTCGTTGATGTTCTTGTTCGGCTCGTTGGTGTTCTTGTTCTGCTGGAGTCGGGAACCAGTTGCCGTCATCTTCATACCAGCGCAACCACAAACGCTCGATACCTTTATAATTACCTTGCCAAAGTCCTAATCCCATTTCTAAACTTGGCAACCAAATACGCGGTTCTTCTAAATTAAATTGCGTATAAGAAGCACCTTCCAGAATAAATGCTCGCAAAATATCCGTATAACGATCGAATACGATGTAATAAGGAACCCGGAGAATTCGTTCATAAACTTGCCATTTAGTTGGAGGTTGTTCTGGTTGTACTACACGTATTTGTCCTAAATCTTCTTTTTCGGTTCCTGGAGAAAGTAATTCTACTACAACAAAAGGATTTATTCCCTCTTGCCAAACAACGTAACTTAAACGTAAATCTCTTCGTTGATAAAACCGAGAATTCCCTACTACCGCAAACCAATCGGGACGTTTGTACCACAAAGGATTGCGGGAATCATAGTAAAGATTTAAATCGGTAGCGACAAAAATTTCATCAGCACCATAAGTTGGTGGACGAAAAGTTTCCTCCAACAATTGTGGTTGATAAATATGAAATTCATC
>JBHJOU010000901.1:0-2143 GCA_050329355.1 Rivularia sp. (in: cyanobacteria) | reverse complement strand
AAATTAGCTTACAAATTATTTACGATCGCGCTGTAGCGGGACTCAAATCCATGAGAGAAAGTAAGCGGTTGATGTCAAAATGCTCTCGCATCAAATGACGAACGCATTCGGCTTTAATCGGTTCGTGGACACGAACTTGACCGAAAGTACGCTCAATAATTTCCACAGTGCTAAGGGTATCTAAATCTACAGAAAGAATCGGAATTTCCAATTCTTCAGCACGAGTGAGGATGAAAGATGGAGGTGGTAACTGTCCGGTGAGAATTAGACATTGAGTGGAAGTTTCCAATGCAGCTTGCTGAATTTCCACGCGATCGCCACCTGTAACCACTGCCATATTTTGGCGTTTGCGAAAATATTTGACAGCAGCATTGACATTCATTGCACCAATTGCCAGACTTTCAACCAATAAATTTAGGCGATCGTCACGACATAAAACTTGTGCATTCAACTGATGAACTAATTCACCCACAGTGACACTGCGTAGCAAGTCGCTTTTGGGCAATACACCTAATACAGGAATACCTTGCTGCTCTAAAAATGGACGCATGGTATTATTAACAGCTGGCAAATGGGAAGCGGGAACATCATTGAGGACAACACCAATTAAACGTTCCCCAATTAACTGCTTAGCAGACAATAATGTTTCAACAGAAAATAAGGACTTATAGCGAAATACTAGAAGCACCTCAGCATCTACCAAATCAGCTAATTGCATTAAAGACAAATCAAACAAACTACCTTCAGACAAATTACCCGGCCCTTCGAGTAGAACCAAATCGCTACCAGTATTTTGTAAATATTGACTTGTAAGAGACTGCGAATAATTGGTTGTGTCTTGGCCACAAAGACGTTTTTGCAGTGTAGTCTCGTTTAACCCCAGTAATGTGGGTAATACTCGGTTAGGGGCTAAATTGAGGCTTTGGGTAATAAACTCAACATCTTTCTCAATCAAGCTTTCTTCGGATTCTTTCAGACACTTACCAAGAGGTTTGCCATAAGCGAGATCGAGTCCAGCTTGATGTAGTTGATCAGACAAACCTAAAATAATTGCGGATTTACCGCTAGAAGGTTCGGTTGACCCAATCAGTAAATACTTAGGGGATTTTGGCACGCACGCACTCCTAATTTCAACAGTAAAAAACTTTCAACATCAAGTGCTTTGTATCTCAACCATCGCGAATAATCCCAAATAGCTGATAGTTGATTGCTAATAGGCTATAAAACTGTTTGGGCGTTCCTTAATTTTAGGTCGAACCTTCTTCAATAGAGTTATTTATCAATTATTCGTTAACGATTGGATAATCCATGAACTCTATCAAAATACAAAATTTGAGGAAAAGGATTCTATTCCTTTTCCCCTTACCAACACAGGCAGCTTTGCTGGAGGCAGTGGGGGGATTAGTTAAAGAGCGGCCCTTTTGGGTTCAAAGTCACCATTATTTATTTATGCCTTAAAAACAAGATTTTTTTCCGTCCGACGTAGTACGAGAAAAAATGTGTCATTGTTTGAATCACCATTATTAATTTATGGGGTTACGACTGCCGACTGCCCACAGAAGACTGCCCCTTCATATTGTGGCGTGTATTTTATTCTTCCAACCGCAACAGCTTACGGTAAAATGATTGAGAAAAATCAGTCATACGTTGGCGCTTATAGGTTTCAAGCATTTCTATTAAAAAATTTATAAACTCGAAACTTGCCATCATTACTTCATAACTCAGTTCAGCATTTCCATTAAACTGCATTCGGCAACGAGTTAAGTCCGAAGGTAAAGTGGCAATATTCCAAGTAGCAATAAAAGGAATACTTTCACTACTCTCTATTTTACGTTCTCCTTCTAAAGCCCCTTTCTGGTAAAGACCAATCGCATAAGGTAAAAAATTCCGCTTCCCACTTTGAATGTAAGGTAAATACACGCTCGCTTGTTGAGGAGTGGCAGGGGATAGTTGCTCAAACACTGACATACAATAGATTCCTTAAGTTATTTGATAATTAGTAATCTTGGTAGATATACATAGTGTTCCCAAGTTTTTAGCAAAATCCACACTCGTTTTGATCGGGATAGGGGATGGGGGACAAGGAGACAAGGGGACAAGGAGATGGGGGGATGGGGAGATGGGGAGAATTTTGACCTTTGAC
>JBHJOU010000823.1:0-5465 GCA_050329355.1 Rivularia sp. (in: cyanobacteria) | reverse complement strand
CCTTGGCTGAAGCTTTCTAAATCTTCAAATTCCTTCAATAAAGTATGGACTTGACGACGTTCGGCTGAACTAAGGGATTTTACTTCCACTTCTCGTCCAGTGTTGCGGACTTGATCGATGACTTGTTCTATCATGCCGCGAATTTCGGCTAACCTTTGAACGCGGTAGCCGTTTAATTCTATTGTATAGGATGCTTGGTCGTCCGATTCTTGGTTCAAATTAAGAATAGAATTTGCTAGATACTGAATAGCATCTAGCACTTTACCATCGCGTCCAATTAAAGTCTGAATTTGATTTTCGGTTAAATTGGATTCCTCAATGGTCAACCAATAGCTGTTAAGAGAAAGTGGGTCTTTTTCTCCCAAAGTGCTTTCCTCTTTATCGCTTTTAATCTCCACTGAGAACCCAGTTAATTGCAGCAATTCATTTAACCACTGCTCACCGCGTTGCATCCGAGTATCGCTGATCATCAACTTGTTGCTTTCTTTTTGTTACTTTTTGGCTCAAACGCGATATTTTTGTCTTCTTCTTTTTTCGCCTCTTTTGCTTGTTCGTCCAAAATCTTTTGTGCTTTTTCCGACAAAGGTTCGCGGGAAAGGATGTATGTTTGTGCGGTTTGGAATATATTACCAATTACCATATACATCAATACTCCAGCAGGTAAAGGGAAGAATAAGAACATCCCGGAAAATAGAACTGGAGTAATTTTATTTACAGTATCCTGCTGTGGATTTGCACTTGCACTTGTATTATTTTGTCCAGAAATCAACTGGCTGACGTAAAGCGAAACGCCGAACAATCCAATCATCGAGACGATATCCCAACGAATCGCGCCATCATCATCAAATGCGCCGACTTGTCCCAAAGCTTCGATAAACAAAAATCCCGTGTCTGCTGCTAATCCGGGAATACTCCCTTGGATAGTTACATCTCCGGGCTGTAAGGCTTCTACATTACCTTCAGCATCAATGCTGATTCGTTCTTCTCCCTTAGTTACTTTCCACTGAGGAATGATTTTTTTCTCAGTTTCGGGATGCTGTGCCAAAACCTCCTCAAACGGCTTGCCATCAACCGTCTGATATTGAATCTTGGTGTGTTCTCCCACAGCTAACTTATTTCCTGCGGGAAGAATCGCCGCTACTTTAATGCGATCGCCTTCATCAACGTAAATACTTTGCGGCTTGGTAGCAAATGCGGCTGGTTGAATCCGTTCAATTTGTTCGCTAGGCAAAATCTGTAGATTTACGTTGTAGTTTGCAGTAGCAAAAGGCGAACCCCGCAAAGTCGCAAACAGCGCTAATAGTACCGGCATTTGCAAAAGTAAGGGAGCGCAACCAGCCAGGGGATTACCGAATTCTTTTTGAGCATTCATCATCTCCTCTTGCTGCTTTTGCGGATCGTCTTTATATTTTTCTTTGACTTCTGCCATCCGCTTCTGCATCATCGGCTGGACAATCTTCATCTCACGCATATTGCGTATCGATCCAGCACTCAGAGGATAGAGTGAGAAGCGGATGATTAATGTTAAAGCAATAATCGCCAATCCATAACTCGGCACAATGCTATAGAACAAGTCTATGATTGGCAACATTACATTGTTCGAGAGGAACCCAATACCAAAATCCATTATTTTGAATTCAACCTGAGCGACTGCAATTTAACTGAATCTAATTTATCTAAATCTCTATGAAAAATGCGACTAGCTACCCTACGGATAGCCGCACATTTTTCAATGTACCGATAGTGCGATCGGCTTTGTCAATAAAGATATTACCAATTCAAAATAATTCTAAACAATTTAAAAACTCAAAATTATTTTTAAAATTTGTATTTTGCATTTTGAATTGATTCATCTTTATAATCCACGAAAACCCATCTCGCTGCTCGATAATTTACTTTTTCGCAGCGTTGGCAAACTTGGGATTTCTAGTAGCTACCTGTTGCGAAATATAACTTTCAAGTTCCCGGAACTTAGGAAGCGCTCTTAATTCCAAGCGGCTACCATCTCTGAGGGTTAGCACCATATCACCCCATAAGCCAATGCCACGGGGAACTGACGCTATTTTCATCACTTCCGAGTAAATTATATCCGTGCGATCGCGACCCATCCAACCACCAGTTACGGAAATACGGCGATCGCTAATTCGGTAGCGCAGCCACAAGGCTCTCACAATCGCACCAACAGCTAAAGGTAAACCTACGATAGTCAGACCAATCAGTATACCTATAATTAAATCCCCAATATGAGGACCACCTTCATAATAAACTTCTTCACGAATGCCCATTAATCACCTCGGCTTTTACCAACAACTGCTTTAATTCTTGCAGAAATTGTTGGCTTCCGCACTCTTGTTGTGCAGCTGTTGGTTTTACTACTACCACTAATCGCCATTCGGGAGCTAATAAAGGCAATAATTCATAAAAAACACTGGCGATTTGCCGTTTCAACCGATTCCGAACTACGGCTTTTTTACTCACTTTGGTACTAATCGATATCCCGATTCGTGGTGGAGTAACAGTTTGCAGTGTTTGTTCTTGTTCATTTGTACAGGAAGCATCCGAAGAAGGCGATTTTTGATTACATGGTTGTAATGCTCTTAAAGTCATGTACATCCCATGAAAGCGAACTCCTTCTCGGAAAACTGCCCTAAAATCGTGTCGTGACCTTAATCGATTTGCTTTAGGCAAAGCCACAGCTAAATATCCATCCTACACAAGCGTGATTGTCACACACTCAAGCGATGACGACCTTTGCTTCTTCTAGCTCGGATCACGTTTCTACCATCCGGAGTCCGCATTCTGGCACGAAATCCAGATGTTCTCTTTCTCTTACGGCAAGTGCCGCCTAGTGTTCTTTTCATAAATTTTCCTTTCCGGCGACTTAATAAAAAATTACAATCTGTAATTTTATCATCAAATATATCAAAGATAAACAGAAATAGGTAATTTTCTCGCGGGATAGGAGTAATTTGATTAGTTACAATAACAGTTTTTGAGCGTTGTTGTGATATTTTTTGAGTATAATTTCGTCGGATTTTTGGTTAAGTTCGCTGGTAAAAATAAAAGTTTGTAAGTCTTCTTCGATGATCAGGCAATTGGTGATAGTGTTAGCTTTTACTTCTTGATAGCCTAATTATTCGCAAAAGAATGGATAATTTTGCGCTAAAGCGCTACTACGTATCTATCAGAATTAAGGGTGTGTTGTCGTCTAGCGCAATGTACGATCAAAAATTAAGGTGCGTTAGCCTACGGCATAACACACCTAACAAAACTAACTTCTAACTCCTAATTAATTCCCAATTCCCAATTCCCATCTTTAATTAATACCGATAATCCAAGTTCCTACATAGCGAGTCAACGCTGTTTTATCACCAGGAGATTGAACTAGTAAGTTGAAGTAGAAGGTTCCGGGAAAGTCTGGGTTTTCGACGTTTGATAAAATCAACTCTACGCTTTTTCCTGCGGGAATAGGTTCTTTAGGATAAATTTCAATTACTTTACCTGCTTTATCCCATTTGACTTCGGAGACTGCAACTGTTTTACCTCTCTTACCCCCGACTTGGATTTCAACTTTTTTGGTATCGAAGCCTCCAGTGTAGTAATCTGGATAAGCTATGACAAATTTTTCAACCGCCATATTTAATTTTTTACCGGGAACTCTTAAACGGTATCTATCCCAGTCGTTTCTTTGCCCGCCAAAGTCTAGTCTGTATGATAGCTGATTTTCGCTCTTGACACCGCTAAACAAAGTTAATCCTGGTAAACCTTGTGCGGATGTCATGGCTGCTGGCATTCCTGCAAGCAAAAAGCCCGTTACGGCTACAGCAGAAAGTAAACGTCGCATTATAATAATCACTCCTCTGGCAGAAATTGGTGTATAAAGGCAGTACGAATTTAACGCTCGTAACTAAGACTTTACTACTGAATCCTAAATCTTGGACGTAAGTTACTTACAAAAAGTGTCTTTATACGTATAAATATGTAAATTTTCCCGAAATTAATGTTTGTTTTGAGGTACTAAATAATTATTCTTATTACTGATGTTGACTACTTCAGATCCCCGACTTCTTGAATAAGTCGGGGATCTAAATTCTCATATATGATTTAGGATTGCTATATACCTAAATAAGTATTTAGACGCTTTTACTAAATTGATCATTTATCATCCCAGGGAATTAATTAAAGCTTTCGATTCATCGAATGTAATCAAAATTTGATAGTGTTTACAAATGTATAGAACTGTTTCAATAATGAAGTATTTTGTTAACAAAATTGAAATATTGAATCGAACAATTATCAACTAAATTACGCTATCTTCAAAAGGACAAGTTTTATTTAATGGAATTAATTTGCTGCTTATTTGCTTGTTATTACCCTCAAAGTTATAGACACCTAAAAGTGAAATTCAATGATGATTGAATTATTAAAGTTTGACAAATTTATATAGCAAATTTTAGTTGAGTCCAATACACTAAAACCTCGCCCCCTTCCCCTCTCCTTATTAAGGAGAGGGGTGGCTAAGAGAGGGGTGAGGTAAAATTTGTATTGTACCCAAGTGAAAACCGCTATAGATACTGATATGAGGAACGACAAATTAATTAATTTATAAATTAATTAATTAATTATGTAAGCATTATCTGAACGAGTAAAATTGATTTCGAGTCATGCTCAATCCCGAAAAAAAGTTAAAAATCCGGCAGAAAAGTTGGAAAATAGACTTAGGATAAACCATAATTTAGTTTTGTTAGCAGTCTTCTAGGGTTGAAAATTTTAACTAAGCGGCTTTACAGATCAAAGCCTACTGTTAGTATTAGCTATGCCTTACTCAAAGATATTTTCACTTTTTCTAAAAAAATAACTAACGATTAATTAGGAGAATTCATGAGAATCGCAGTTGCGAAGGAAATAGAAGCTAGCGAGCGTCGTGTAGCATTAATTCCAGATGTTGTTTCAAAGTTGGTTAAACAAGGTTTCGAGGTATGGATAGAAGCGGGTGCTGGTGAAAAAGCATTATTCAGCGATTCTGATTACGAAACCGCTGGAGCAACTATTATTTCTGATACTGTTTCGTTGTGGGGTGAAGCAGATATCCTGCTCAAAGTAAGTCCTCCGCAGCAACGAGAAGATGGCAGTTCCGAAGTTGATTTATTGAAGGAAGGAAGCGTATTAATGGGGTTTCTCAATCCTTTAGCAAATCCATCGCTGATTGAGCAACTAGCACAGCGTAAAGTAACTGCTTTGAGTGTAGAAATGATTCCCCGCAGCACCAGAGCGCAAAGTATGGATGCTTTGTCTTCTCAAGCTTCGATTGCAGGTTATAAAGCTGTATTAATCGCTGCCGAAGCGTTACCAAAATATTTCCCGATGTTGACAACAGCAGCCGGTACTATTGCTCCTGCGAAAGTGTTTGTCATGGGTGCGGGTGTCGCTGGTTTACAGGCGATCGCAACTGCAAGACGTTTAGG
>JBHJOU010000337.1:0-12341 GCA_050329355.1 Rivularia sp. (in: cyanobacteria) | reverse complement strand
AATCCTCATGCAACAAGCCCCGCCAGATCGAAATACATCTGAAGAAGAACGTTTCCAAGACGATTATTATTCTTATTTAGAATCACCTGAAAATACACCCCGATATAAACCAACCGTTTGTTTTTTAAATGACGCTTTTCCAGAATCATTTTCTTTATTAGATTTAGGATGTGGAAATGCAGCTTTATGTAAGTATTTACCAGAGCGTTGCGATTATCTAGGTATTGATCACAGCGAGTTAGCAATTGAACGTTGTTTAAAGCTTTTTCCTCAAAATAAGTTTATCACTGCGGATTTATCGGTAAAATTGCCTCAAATGGTTCAAAAAAATCAAAAATTTGATGCAATTGTTCTTGCTGGTTTGTTATTTCACAGCACCGATAAAAACACTTTAGAAAAAAAAGACGATCAAGAAATCATTGAATTTTGTTTACAAAATTTGCTCAGTGAACGGGGTTACTTAATTATTATTGTGCCTTTTGCTTACGGTAATCATCCGTCTCATACCTTATTTGCTCGCGCCGAATTGTTGCAAAAGTCGGTTGAATCAATGGTAGAAAAGGCTCGCGGAAACATGGTTTATGAGAATATTTCATTGCTTACCGGCTTAGATCAAAGAATTAGACAACAAAAAACTATACCCGACTGGTTTGTTGCAGATAGCAATGCTGATTATGCTAATTTGTATGCTGGAACATATATGGCAACCTGGACATTTATCAGTGCGCTTCACCCTGCGGTAAGCCCTTATTTATAGAATCTTATTTATAGAACAATAAATGGGATTTTGCAGCAAAAGGAGTAAATACTAGAAAAATTTGCAATGCATAGCAATACTGTACTTCCAATCGTTGACACAAAAACAACAGCTATCAACTACGATGAGGCTGAAAAACAGTTCATCGAACTATTGAAGCAGGAAGATTTAGATCAGCGTCTAGATGAACTGCATTCAGTAGTAAGTAATATTGAAAAAACTATTAACTTTGCGATCGCAATAGCTGATCAAACAGCAGCAGAGAATGACGCTGCACATTTATTTTTGCAAAGGATACTCTATCACATCAATCGGTTGAAGCTGTTTTGGTACGATGATTTACAAAGCTATATCAACGAAGATTCTTTTTACCTGCAAAAGCTGCGGAATCAAATTGAATCAGTTTGGCAACAATGGGAAATAGCCCAAGTTGATATAGAATCCTTTAAAGGAATAGATGTCAAACAGGCTTTACGCGAAAGAGTTGCAGCCGATATAGAACCACCTTTATCCGAAGATAATCTATATTACCGCGACCAATTGACTATGAGTGGTTATCGTCGTTTGGTAGCAATTGCTTCTCTCGATGGATTAGTGGAAGCGAGTCAACTTTCTCGAACTCTCGCTGGTGTAGGTAACGAAATCCATGCCGTATTAACACGGTTGTTAATAGAAGAATACGGCGGAGGTCGTCTTAGTCGCAAGCATTCTTCTCACTTTACAACAATGCTTGAACAATTAGGAATGGAAACTCAGCCGGAAGCATACTTTAATTTAGTTCCTTGGCAATTATTAGCAATAATCAATCATAGCTTTGTGCTTACCGAACGCAAACGTTATTTTCTGCGTTACATCGGTGGACTTTTGTACGGAGAACTTTCCGTACCATCGGGGTTTCGTCCCTATCAAGCAGCAGGAAAGCGACTCGGATTATCAACAGAAGCTATGAGTTACTGGGATATCCATATCAAAGTAGACGAACTACATGGAAAATGGATGTTAGATGATGTAGCCTTACCTCTTGTTGATAAATATCCTTCAAATGCTTGGGAAATGTTACTTGGTTATGAACAACAAAAGTTGTTAAGTTCTCGTGCTGGTAAAGCCGTAACTCAAGCAGTAAAACAAGCCGATAAAATTGCCTGGCGTTGCTGAATCGTGGTATCAATTAAAAATGTAGAGACGCGAATCCTTGCGTCTCTACAAGAAGATTTTTGAATCACACATAATCGCGTTCAGATAACTTTATAAAAGTGAGAAGTGAGGTTTTTAGGATAAATATCTGTAATCTCAGATAACCTTTATAAAAACCCCACTTCTGTGATTTTTGTAGTCAAAGCGAAGTCATTATCTGAATTAATTCGGAAGATAAATCAACCGTAAGTCGATTCCGAGTAAATAAAACTCCAGCCAAAAGATAGATGTTTTCTGAATAAAAAGCTAGACCTTTTTTTTGCATTTCCGAAATAGCGCTTTTAACTTTTGGTTCGGAACTGTAATAGCCAAAATTTAAAGGCGAAATCATAAAATTCCCAGTAGAATAACCATTCGATATTGCATATTCAATCAATCCTTGAGGATTAGAATAGCTCGACACCATCAGCAATACATTTGGATAATTTAAAGATAGAAGCTGTCTGGCAATTTCTGCACCATCTATACCACCATGTAATAGAGGCTGATAAATTTTATTATCTATTGCAGGAAGATAGGGTGGGTTTGATATCAGATATTGGGCATTAGCTATCAACGAACTAAAAAAACTTTGATTTTTGACTATGTATTTATCGTTTAATTCGTACTTACGAAGGTTGGATTTAGCTACTTCGTAAGCTGAGTCATTTAATTCAAATCCATAGATTTTACCTGGGAATTTTGTTTCAAGTAAACAATTAATCACTGGGGAACCATCACCAGAACCAAATTCGACAATAGTTTCAGATTTATTGCATTGTTTCAGCACTAATTCTTTAATGCATTGAGAGTAGAATTCAGATTCTTCCGGACAATAAAAGACATCTTTTAAACTTTGTTGAGTAAGCATTAGTGCGATGAAAAAGCTACAAAAGATAATTTAATCTTTCATGAGTTACACTCACATCTACCCTAAGTAAGTTGTACAGATATAGCCCGTATATATTAGTGAATAACTTTCAAATTCACTTGCATAAATTATCAGATTTTCTCAATAATATTTTTGCTTACTTTTGCTAATGTTTTTAACTTAAATTCAATTAAATCAACACCAAATTATCCCGATGTACCACTGTTTCCACACCTTCATAACCCAAAATTTCCGGAATCTCACTTGAACGTCTTCCGCGTATTTTTGTGAGTTCGCTGCTATTATAATTAACCAAACCTCGGGCAATTTCTTTACCATCGTGATTACACAATTGCACCGCTTCATTTTGCTCAAATTCTCCTTCTAGTGCGGTAATTCCAGCAGCTAAAAGCGATTTCCCTCCACTAGAAATAGCAATTACTGCACCCGCATCCAAATATAATTTACCTTCTGGAACTAATCCGTATGCTATCCATCCTTTACGGGCTGAAGTTGGTTCCGGTTGTGGTTCAAACTGCGTACCGATAGATTCACCTTGCAATATTTTTTCTATATTTGAGGGTTGTTTACCTTCGGTAATTACTGTCCTCACACCAGCAGCGGTAGCAATTCTGGCAGCCGAAATTTTTGTTGTCATCCCACCCGTACCCCATTGGGAACCGGATGAACCTGTTTCTACTTGCAATCTAGTCAATTCTTCGATGCTGCTTACTAACGCGATCGGTTGAGCATCGGGTACTAAACGAGGATCGGCTGAGTAAAGTCGATCTACATCTGTAAGTAAAAACAACCAATCTGCCCGTACTAAACTAGCTACTAAAGCTGATAAAGTATCGTTATCGCCGAATTTTAGTTCTTCTACCGCAACAGTATCGTTTTCATTAACTACCGGAATTACACCAAGTTTTAATAATTCTTGAAAAGTATTGTAAATATTCAGATAGCGGCTGCGCTGTACTAAGTCGGTACGAGTAAGCAAAACCTGAGCTATGGGTTGTTGTAAACTGGTAAAAAAATCGTCATAAATCCGCATTAGTCTTCCTTGACCAACTGCTGCAACTGCTTGTTTAATTCCAATTGCTTTAGGACGTTCCTTTAAACCCAGTCTCGCGCAACCTACACCCACAGCACCAGAGGAAACTAAAATTACGTTATAATCATTCCGTCTCAAATTACAAAGGGTTTCAGCCAAACTCGCAATTGTAGAAAGTGCTAAATGTCCGGTTTCGGGACGAGTTAAGCTAGAAGTGCCAATTTTAATAACAATTATTTTACTCATTTTTGTTAATACTCACGAATCAGCAGAAGATTATCGATTTCAAAAACCGCTGAGACGCTCTTAGCGCAGAGGAAAGAGATAGGGAGAGATAGTTCGATAATTGATAATTATCTCTTCATTAATCAAGAGGATTGTTAAAGCAGAAAAACTTTTTTCTCTTTGAGAGGAGAACTACTGTTACTGATAAATGAATCATTATTAATTATCCATTGGTAATTATAGAGCGTGTTGGGAGTAGTTTAGTTATTTGTACAGAAATTTCTTTGGTCTCAAGATAAAACACAAGATAACAGCAACTACATTCGCAACAAATAACTAAAAGCGTAAAACGCCAATCCTTCTATCAAGTGAAGGTTGACGCTTTACATAAAGGTATTTTATTTATTATGTTCAGAGTCTTTATTTGGCTGACTCCGATTTATCTATATATATATTTACATCTGTTAGATAGGTTACTTTTATTTTTTAAGATTTTTTTTAGATTTGAGATTTTTGATTTTTAAGGGTTATCGAGATTTTTAACTCGACGTTTTTTAGGACTAATAGAGGCTCCGAGAATTTCCGATATCAACACTTCAAAATTACGTATGGGGTGAGAGCGCATTGCCGCATCCGGGTGGATAATTGGTTCAACCAATACGGAAAACATACCCAGACGATTACCGACGATGATATCAGTAAAAAGGCGATCGCCAACCATGGCAACTTGATGTGCAGGTAAATCCATTTGTTCTAGTGCTTGTTTAATTTTGCGTCGTGAAGGTTTAACAGCACCCAAATAGTAAGGTAAATCAAGGGAACGAGCAATCGAGCCAATTCGGTTTTCACTGATATTATTACTTACCAACCAAATCTTTACCAAAGGACGAATTTGATTCACCCAATCTAGCAGTTCATTTGAAGCGAAGGCGACAGTTACAGGAACCAAGGTTTCATCTACGTCTAAAACCAGTCCCTTAAGTTCGTATTGCTGAATAATTTCTGGTGTCAGATTTAATATAGAATCTTCTAGAATTAAATCGGGCTGTAACAATTGATTCCAATTCATATCCAATCTTTAAAATAGTAGCGGCAGTTAAGGAATTATAGCCAATATTTCGGACACTAATAATTGATAATGGATAATTAGACATCTCCGGAAAAGATGTAGAGACGTAGCAATGCTACGTCTCTACGATTAAAACCTAAATTGGTGCAGCTGTGAAACTATTACCGGCTATCTGCCTATTTTCTCCAATAGTGCTTCATTGATCACCGTTTGGTAGCCTATACCTCGTTTTTCTGCCTCTTGTTTCGCCCAGACTATGATTTTAGGAAGTAGTTTGCGTTTGCTACTGAGCTTATTCTTGCAACGGTAAACCTAGTACCACCAAAAATTCTTCATCGTATATTGCTTTATCCCAATTAACAGCGGATTTAACTTGTTCTTGAGTCAAGTTCTGGGTATTAGTCAAGTTGGTACCGCTAATGCTAGCATTTCTAATATTGGCACCATCAAGGTTAGCATTAGTGAGATTTGCATTTCTGAGGTCGGCACTATTAAGTTTTGCATTAGTTAAATCCGCACCACTAAGGTCTGCATCTTTGAGGTTTGCATGGCGAAGATTGGCATCACTAAGATTAGCATTAGCAGCAATTAAATAAGCTTTGAAACTATTAATCGAGAAATTTTGCGGAAACTTAGTTTTCTCGTCATATAAACAACCTTTAAGATATGCTCCTCTGAGATCTGCACGAATCAAGTTGGTACCTCTAAGATTAGCACTAGTCAAATTTGCACCTCTAAGGTCAGCATCGCTCAAATTGGAACCTCGGAGATTAGCACGAGCTAAATTAGTATCTCTCAAATTAGCAATAGTCAGATGGGCTCCACTAAGATGAGCATTCGCTAAGTCAGCATCTTGGAGATTCGCATTCGGAGAAATCAGATACATCTGATGATTCCCTGGTGTAAAATTTGCAGAAAATTTGGTTTTTTCGTTGTATAAACTACCTTTAAGTTGCGCTCCAGCCAGTTTAGCATCTTGAAAGTCAGCACCTCTAAGATTAGCACCGAGCAGTTTGGCATCTCTAAGGTCTACACCTCTAAGGTCTGCATTTCTCAGGTCTGCATTAGTTAAATCTGCACCTTTAAGATTAGCATCACTAAGGTTAGTGTCTCTGAGATTAGCATCCTTCAGATTAGCATCGGCAGAAATGCGATACATTTGATAATCATCGGGATTAAAATCTTCAGGAAATTTCGTATTTTCGTTGTATAAACTACCTTTAAGGTCAGCATCTTTGAAAATAGCATTTTCCAAAAGCGCACCTCTAAGACTAGTACTTCTGAGGTTCGCACTGCTAAAGTTTACACTTCTAAGGTCTGCATTATTGAAATTTGCACCTTCAAGATTAGCATTGTTAAATTTAGCGCCTTTAAAAATTGCATTACTTCCATCAGCATTACTAAGATCAGCAGAAGAAAGGTTAACACCTTTAAATTTAGCTCCTCTAAGGTCAGAGTAACTGAGGTTTGCACTTTTCAAATTAACTTGATTAAGATTTATTTGTTGTAAATCCGTTTTTTCCAGATTTAATCGTTCCAGAGAAATACTATAATCTTTTAAAAACTCTAACGCTCGAATTCTCGCATAACTAGTTGAGACATTAGCAGCAGCGGCATTATCAATTACTTGCCATGCTTCATATATTCTTGTTCTGATCCGTTCTGGACTTTCTAAAACATATAAAAATGCTGCGGCTAATATACTGAAACCCTGAACATATTTTACTTTAACCACCGAAAATACTTGAGAACAAATTGATTCAGGATTATCGCAATTAACAGATGACCAGTTTTCAAATCGGTAAACTAATAATATTACCGCAAAAGCAATAGTCAGAGCAGTTAATACACGCACGCAAACAGTTAAAATTTTTCTTCCCCAAGAAAAAGACAATCCATCCATCCCGTAAAATCTTCCTCACTTTCCACCAAGACACTCCATAAAGGTAGTATATTTTTTATGGGATATGTGTTTATTTACTTACAAATAGAATTTCCATTTACACTGTTGAAAGTTGAAAATTGACAGTTGACAGTTGTTAAAAGCTTACTTCTTATAACCTTTAACCTTTAACCTTTGACCTTTAACCTTTAACCTTTAACCTTTAACCTTTAACCTTTAACCTTTGACCTTTAACCTTTAACCTTTAACCTTTAACCTTTAACCTTTAACCTTTAACCTTTAACCTTTAACCTTTGACCTTTAACCTTTAATTCACTAACTAATCTTATAAATATTCATCTTCGTAAGAGTTTCTCATCATTTTGGGGTCGGGGGCAAAAGCTAACCATAATGGAAATTGCAATAGTCCGACATTAATTTGTTCTTCCGAATCGTCAACAATAATAAAAGGTTGTAAATTAGCTTTTACTAAACGTTCCGCTTTTTGCGCTACAGCTTGCGGTGTTTCAAATAATGCCAAACCTCTATCTGGTCCAAAATCGGGACGACCAATTCCCAAACAATCTTGTAAGCCACGTCGCCATTCTCCCAAACGTTCCGGCGAATTAGCTAATACTAAAGTACGAACGCGATTACCATATAACGAATACAATATAGATATAATTGCTGAAGAAACGAGTGTATTTTGTAACCTACTCCCCATAGTTCGTAAAGCACCGCGTCCACCTTGTTTGAAAAACCAAGTCGAAACTCGTTCCGCGTGAACTGGTTCAAATGTACGACGTAACTGCCACGGTGGTCCGTAGTAATCTGGTTTCGTGCGATATTGGTCTATTAAAGCGCGGATTTTTTTAGTAGTGTCTTGGAACTGTCCCCGGCTAAATTGCGAAGTATCGCGATCGTCATAATCATCCTCAAATTCCGAGTCTAATTCGTCATCCGGCTGATTTTTTGGCGTGACGGGTTGGGGTTCCGACTTTGTTGCTGGAACTAATTCTAACTGTTCTGCGGCTGCGGCTAAATCTACTAAGCTACCAGTGAGATAATCTTTAAAACCTTGGACTCGAATTGCTAATTCTTGAGAAGCACCTGCGAAAGTCGTCCGCATTTCATTGCGAATACGTTCTTGACGACGTTCGAGTTGTTCAACAGAAATTAATAGAGTTTGTTTACGCTGTTCCAATTCAGAAAGCGCTTCTTGAGTCATTTTAGAGAGGGCTTTTTGAGTATTAGCAACATCAGTTTGAAGAGTTTTGTAAGACGCTTGTAAATCAGCAATTTCCTGTTTTAACGACTCTTCCGTACTTTGTAATTGCGCTACTCTTTGAGCTACAAGATTGTATTCTGGGGAATTATTAACCGATTCCGAGTTTATTTGTAATTTGTCTGGAATATTATTTTCATTTGAATTCGCCATAATTGGATTAACTGGTAATAAATTTTCTTTTGTAGAACTTGGTATTTGCGATCGCGCTACCAAGGAATTCTGTATGGAATTTTCCGTTTGCTCAACTGAATCGCTTTCTTGTAACTCTTCTTGGTTATAGGTTTCGTCTTGGTTCATAATTAATCCAAGTCCTAAAAAAACAGGCGATTATAGAAACGCCATTTTTACAAATTTCAATTGAAGTATCAAGTATAAAGTGTTAATTCCACATTTTACCAGCAAGCTTAACTAGTAGAGGACTTTCGGGACTTTCGGGATGGGGAGACTTTCGGGATGGGGTGATGGGGGGATAGTTAACAGTCAATAGTCAACTGTTACCAATTTCCAATTACCAATTACCAATTCCCAGTTATTATTAATCAATTCTCGGACACCGTTCTTCCAAACAAGCTTTGAGAGTCTTAGGGTTGAACAAAATCGGTAGAAAGTGAATGCTTTTAATTTCTTTAAAGTAAAACAAAATAGGAATCAAGTCCCAGAAGATACGCCAATTTTGCCATTCACTGTAAGGAAAACGACGAATTAAGTTATCACCTCTAACAATATCTAGATCGGTTGCGGTAAATTGTAAACGTAACGTAACAGCTTGATACATCAAAAATAAGCCGAGCAGTGCAATTATTCCTCCAGCAACAAATTGTTGTATCAACAGCAAGGGAATTGATCCAATAATTAAGACGATAGGTATGTTGTAGCTGGCTTTGAGTTCTACAGTTGATACCGAATTAGACGTAAATGAAGTAGTCATAATCTAAAATAATTTTTTCTAAAAAGACATTATCCTTATTTTATTCCTAAGTGGTCGAAGGAGTTAGTTGACAGTTGACAGTGGACAGTTCTTATTTATTTCTCCCCATCTCCTTGTCCCCCCATCTCCCCTAACTCGTCTAAATACCTTGTAACACAGCAGCTCCGGTTCCTTGAAACATAATCCAAGAAAGAAAGAAGTTACTGATAAATATAATTAATAAAGCTGTAACAACAGCAGTTGTAGTTGACTGACCTACACCTTTAGCTCCTCCTGTTGTGGTTAATCCCCAGTTACAGCCAATTACGGCGACTAAAAGTCCGAAACAAAGAGCTTTAATCATCGTACTTAAAATATCCCACATTCCCAGAAAATTTCGGGCTGAGTCTAGAAACTGGCTATCTGAAAGGTTGTACAAATTTGTTGCAATTAACAATCCTCCTAGCATACCCGTTACCAGAGAGAGTAAAGTCAAAATTGGTAACATGATGCAGCAAGCAAGCACACGAGGAATAACTAAATAATCTATAGGATCGGTTTTTAACATTAGTAGAGCATCTATTTGCTCTGTAACTTTCATAGTCCCAATCTCCGCAGCAAATGCTGAACCAACTCTTCCAGCTAAAACTACTGCTGTGAGTACCGGAGAAAGTTCCCGTGTCAACGCTACCGCTAAAACTCCACCTACAGCATTTCCCGCACCAAAATTAATAAACTCCCGCGCAACCTGAATTGTAAACACAGCACCTACAAATACAGCTGTAAGTAAAGCGATTAATAGTGAGTCGGGCCCCACAGCAGCCATTTGCTCCAATGTATTGCGGCGGTGTATTCTACCTTTAAATAAATGAATTATTACTTGTCCAATCAAGAAGATTGCTGCCAATAATCGCAGGCTCCATGCTCCTAAACTGGATTTAGATGTTGCTTGACTCACAATTTTCAATTCAATGATTACAATTGCCGTCATAATAACGGAAGATTTTGATCAAAAGCCAAAGAATTTTGGATTTTAGATTTTAGATTTTAGATTTTAAATTAAATATTTGATTTATAGCCGGAGGGGCAGAGGCTTCTTAGCTTTCTTGAGCAATCCCTGCCCCCGGCTCCCTGCTCCCCTGCCTCTTTTGACCCCATCACCCCATCACCCCATCACCCCCGTAAATTTTATGGTCTGTTAGCTCCGCGTGTCCGATAGGACATAGCCCCCGGATTTATCCGTGGATGTCCGGATTGTAGGCAATGTTTAAGCAGCATTATTTTATTTATGGGGCAATACAGTTCAGTTAAAGATATAAATTAATTACCGCAAACAAAACAGTTCGACTTTTTTGGAGGGGGTTTGGGGGACGCAACCGTCCCTCAATCGGGGGTTTGGGGGAGAATCCCCTAAGTCTTGGTTCTCAATAAATTGATTAACGGACAACCTTAACTGAACTGTATTGATTTATGGGGAACCCTAATTACGAATTACGTTCGCGTAGCATCTCCCGGAGGGAGATATTACGAATTACGAATTATATTCACCCCAAAGCAGGCTTTATATTAACTTAAGTTAAAATCTATTCTCAGAAATCAAAGCTGTTATTAACTGCATCTATCATAGATAATACTAATGTATTATCATCTGAAACGTTGATATATCGTAGTTTTTATGAAATTAGTGTCTTTGAAATCGAAGAATAGAAAATAGAAAATCTCTGAAAATATTTTAATTAAGACTTAAGATTCTTTAAATACGGTCTGAGATATGGCGATCGCGATTATTGTAGAAAGTGACGAGTACCGAGTGCTGTTGACCTAAGTTGCAAAATTATTTTTTCTATGACTATGTTTATAAACTTTCTCCGCTCTCTAGTGCTATCGATTATTTTTAGTTTCGTGGCACCAATAATATTTGTTGGTGGAACATTATTGAGTTTATCCGTTGTCAGCTTGCTTCCCGGCTTAGAAACGGTGACTGAAATTATTGTCCATCAGATATCGAATTTTCTCGCCGCTTTCGGCAGCGGTACCCCAATCCAAGGGTTACTTGTGATTTCTCTAACCTGTAGCTTCGTTGGAGCGCTTTTCGATATTTATGTATATTATCGGTGTCAAATTCTACGTTTAAATTCTTAAGTAGTGCGTTCCCTATTTTGTTTGCAAAAAAAACTGGTGTTTCAGTATTCTCAATAGAGAAAAATCCTCATTTTTGAATCTGAAAATAGTTGTGTGTGGATTAGTTCTGTAAAAAAAATAATCCCAATGGGCAAAGCTATATTTTTTTTTGATTGTAGAATATTAACATTAGATACTTAGTAATAAACGCTTTATCGTTCAACAAAAAAAATTCAAAAAAAATCAAAATACATTTAAAAATAGAAAAATTGATTAAAATTAGCTAAGGGATTCGCGTCTGCTTGATTTGTGACAACAAATTTAACAGCAGATGCTTTACGCATTTATAAATAAAAGTTAATGTTTTATAGCATTTTGCAGATAAATGAGGTAGAGCATTATATTATAAAGCTCTTGTGGAATGGGCATTCCTGCCCGTCCGAATCTGCCTCATAAAGATCAAATATGCTGTAAATCAAATCTAAAATATCACAAGGTTGTTTTTACTGCTCATGGTTTGGCCCTTTAAGTCAAAATTTCGCAAACAAATCGCCAAAATTGAAGTTACTGGTGCAATTGCAGGTAGTACTCGTCAACGAGTCTTGGAAGCCCTAAAAACAGTAGAAGAGAAGAAATTTCCGGCGCTACTGTTACGCATTGATAGTCCTGGTGGTACAGTGGGGGATTCTCAAGAAATCTACAGCGCTCTCAAACGTTTGCGTGAAAAAATCAAAATTGTTGCTAGTTTTGGTAATATTTCTGCTTCCGGGGGTGTTTACATCGGTATGGGAGCTTCCCACATTGTGGCTAATCCAGGAACGATTACGGGAAGTATCGGTGTGATTTTACGCGGTAATAATTTACAGCGCTTATTAGATAAAATTGGTGTTTCTTTTAAAGTTATAAAGTCAGGTCCTTATAAAGATATTTTGTCTTTCGATCGGGAACTGACTGATAGCGAAGAAAATATTTTGCAAGAATTGATTGATACCAG
>JBHJOU010000363.1:0-13244 GCA_050329355.1 Rivularia sp. (in: cyanobacteria) | reverse complement strand
AAATTAGGTGCTTCAAGTGCGGTAATTGGAATTATTTTAACTACAAATGCCATATCTTTAACAGTTTTCTCTTTCTTTGTCGGATTAGCAGCCAATAGAGTTTCGGAAATCAAATTAATTCAAATATCTTTGATTATTTTCTCAATAGCTTTATGCATCATTCCCACAGTTAATTCTATTCCAATGTTGGTAATTCCCTGTGTTCTGATCGGTATAGTTGAAGCTCTAGCATTTCCTTCACTCCAAGCATCTTTAGCTAAATTTGCTCCTCCAGATTATCGCGGTGGTTTTATGTCTCTCAATGTTACGGTGCAATCCATAGGAAGAGCTATGGGTCCAGTTTTTGCGGGAATCATCTTTGGAGTTTGGGGAATACAAGGAGTTTGTTATATCGGTGCTGTTGTAATTGCGATCGCGTTGGTTGTATTCAGTTTCTTAGTTAATTCCAAATTTCCCACAGTTTAAACCAAATTATCAATTACACAACCCGAAACCCTGTAGAGACGTTGCAGTGCAACGTTTTTCTGTATTTATAGTTGTATATCAGAGCCTAACAACCAGATTTAATTATTTCCTCAAATTGCATAATTCAAAACTCCTCACCCCTAACTAAAAATTAACAGATCAAATTTGTGCTGGTAAATATGTCTATTTCTAAAATTGAAAGATTAAATCCATTTGTTAAAGAAGTAATTAACGAGCCTTACAGTTTCTATAGTTATTACAGAAAAGTTGACCCAGTACATTGGGGAATTTCTGCAAATCCTAATTTACCGGGTGCTTGGTATCTATTCCGATACCGGGATGTGATGAAGGTGATGGAAAGTCCGAATTTTGGTCGAGAAGCTAGTAAGGTGAGAAATGATGGTGAAGGCTCTCCCGTACCAAAGGCTTATCGTGGTTTTAGTTCAATGGTGAGTAATTGGATGGTATTCCGTGACCCTCCTACACATACCAGATTAAGAACTATTGTAAATAAGGTTTTCTCTCCCAAAATGGTGGAGAATATTCGACCTGCCGTTATCGGAATAGCTGATTGTTTACTCGATCGAATTCATCTTCAAGGTGAGATGGATTTAGTGGAAGATTTTGCTTTCCCTTTACCAATCATGGTAATTGCCGATATGTTGGGAGTTGACCCCAAAGACCGTCCACTATTCCGACAATGGGCTTTAGCGTTACAACACGCTAGTGCTTCTCGTCTCACTCCATCTCCGTCGGTTTACGAACAAGCGGAAGCTGCAACGATGGGATTTATTGAATACTTTAAAAAGGAAATTGCTAAACGACACCTTGAACCCGGAAAAGATTTAATTACTGCTTTAGTAAAGGCACGGGATGAAGGAAATAAGTTAAACGATGAAGAAATACTCGCTACTTGCATTCATTTATTAACCGCAGGTCATGAAACTACAGTTAATTTGATTAGTAAGGGAATATTGGCTTTATTACGTCAACCGTCATCTTTGAAATTATTGCGATCGCACCCGGAATTAATCCCTTCCTCTGTAGATGAGTTAGTTCGATATGACTCTCCGGTACAAATGGTCAGTCGTTGGGCTTATTCTGATATTGAAATTGACGGTAAAGTTATTAAACGTGGTGATAGCGTTAATTTAATGTTGGGTTCTGCAAATCGAGATCAGGAACAGTTTGTAAATCCCGATGAATTGAATTTTCAACGAGAAGAATCTAAACATTGCGGTTTCGGTAGCGGGATTCATTTCTGCTTGGGTTCAACTCTGGCTCGTGCTGAAGTCACTATTGCTTTAAATACTTTACTAAATAGATTGCCTAATTTGAATTTAAAAGAAGATGCAATTGAATGGGCAGATAATATTGTGTTCCACGGACCAAAACATTTACAAGTTGGTTTTAGTTCTCCAAGAGATGCGAAAGGTTTGTGGGGACATGACCATGTTTGAACAGTTGACAGTTAACAGTTATCAGTTATCAGTTATCAGTTATCAGTTATCAATTACCAATTACCAATGAATATACAAGATAAAATACCATCGAAACAAGGCTGTCCTTTTCATCAATTGGATGCAGAATATCAACCTTTTGTCAATCCGCAATTAGAAGAGCCTTATTCATTTTATGAATTGGCGAGAAAGGAAGAACCGATATTTTATAGTTCGGTGTTAAATGGTTATGTTGTAACTGGTTACAACGATATACTTGCCATTCTCAAAGACCCTGTTAAATACTCTTCTAAAGATAATTTACAACCTATTGGTGAATATAGTCTTGAAACCATCGATGTTTTACGTACAGGGTTTCCTTTCGTTTCCGATTTGGTGAATAGTGATGGATCTCGCCACAAGTTTTTGAAGGAACCTTTGCTAAAAGTCTTTGCAACAGGACGTATTAAAGCAATGGAAAATTCTATCTATACTATTGCTAACCGATTGGTAGATGATTTTATTGATGATGGTCGAGTAGATATCCTGGAAAAATTTGCTTTTCCAATGCCGTTGGAGGTAATTCTGAATCTATACGGTGTTCCTTTAGAAGGGATGAAGGATATCAAAATATGGTGCAATGATATGGCTGAATTATTTTCTGCACCATTAACACCGCAACGACAGGTGGAATGCGCTCGTAGTTTTGTCTCATTACAGTATATGGTTGCAGATTTAATCGAGCAAAGACGTAAAGCACCCCAAGACGATTTAATTAGTAATATCCAAGATTCTGATTTAACTATGCCGGATATGGTTATGGTTTTATGTGGTTTGATATTTGCTGGACATAAAACTACCAGTCATTTAATTGGAAATGCTTTAAAAGTTCTTTTAGAGAAGCCTCAATTATGGAAAGCAGTTTGCGAAAATCCATCAATCATTGCTGGAGTTGTAGAAGAAGCGCTCAGATATGATGCTCCCGTACCATTCGTGTATCGTACCACTACCGGAACAGTTGAAATTGGAGGAATGATTTTACCTAAAGATACTAAATTATTTTTAGTTTACGGTTCTGCAAACCGTGATGAAAGTCAGTATAAAGATGCTCAAGATTTTGATATTGAGCGCTTCCAACAAACAACCTCCAATCATCTAGCATTTGGTCATGGAATACATCGCTGTATTGGTTCTAAATTAGCGCTTACTGAAGCTCGGATTGCTTTAGAGGTATTGTCTTCAAGACTGCCAAATCTCAGACTTCAACCCAATCAACAATTCAACTATATTCCCACCTTGAGGAGTCGTGGTTGTACTAATCTTCATCTTGAATGGGATTTATCAGTTAACAGTTAACAGTTATCAGTTATCAGTTATACTGCAAACGGGTAAAATCTGAACTTATGTCATACTGAGCGTAACGTAGTGCAGCGAAGTATCTCGGAGATTCTTCACTTCGTACCCTACGGGAAGCAAGCAACAGAATGACAGTTCTAAACCGTTTTTAGTATAACAATTACCAATTTAAAACAATGAATAAACAAAATGCTACTTGTCCTTTTCATGCTGGGAAAGAATATCAACCTTTTTCTAAAGAACAATTGGATAATCCTTATCCATTTTTTCAACGTGCTAGAAATGAACAACCGATATTTTATAGCCCGTTATTAAATGCTTATGTAATTACACGATACGAAGATGTTTTAAATATACTCAAAAATCCGACAGAATTTTCTTCAGCTAAGAGTCTGCAAGCTGTTGGGGATTTGACTCCAGAAGTGGTTGAAGTCTTACGTCAAGGCTTTCCCTTTGTTTCCTTAATTAATAGTGATGGTGAACAACACAAACGCTTACGTACTCCTTTTGTGAAAGTTTTTGCACCAGAGCGACTGGTAACAGTAGAAAAATCTATTTACGCGATCGCAAATAAATTAGTAGATAGTTTTATTGATCATGGCAAAGTAGAAATCGTATCCCAGTTTGCTCATCCATTACCTTTAGAGGTGATTCTGACAATGTACGGTGTACCTTTAGAGAAAATGGAACAGGTAAAACACTCAGGTAATAGTACCTCTGCTTTATTCTCATCACCTTTACCACCAGAGCGTCAAATTGAATGTGCTAAAAGTTATGTTACTTTACAACATTATCTTGCTAGTTTAATCGAACAACGACGCTCGACACCAGGAAATGATTTAATCAGTGAATTACAAACCAGTGACCTGACTTTACCCGAACAAGTTTTACTTTTATGTGAAATAGTGATAGCGGGACATAAAACAACTGCAAGTTTAATTGGAACAGCAATCAAACTTTTAGTCGAAAATTCTGATGTTTGGCAGAGTTTACACGAAAATCCAACCTTGATACCGATAGCTCTTGAACAAGTCCTCAGATACGATACACCAGCCCAATCAATGGTTCGTGTTACCACTCAAGAAGTCACATTATCAGGAGTCACAATACCCCAAGATAGTCGTGTATTGTTACTTTACGGTTCTGCAAATCGGGATTCAAGTCAATATGAAAATGGCGATCGCTTTGATGTCGAACGTTTCAAAAACAATCCTGTCAACCATTTAGCATTCAGTCATGGAAAACATCACTGTACGGGTTTTAACTTAGCTCGTCGAGAAGCACGGATGCCTTAGAAGTATTATCTCAAAGATTACCTAGTTTACAAATCACTCCCAACCAAGAATTAAACCATATTCCCACATTATTAGACCGTGGTTATGTAAGTCTTAATTTAGAGGGTTTTTGAAAACTCAGTCGTCCATTTTTTGTAATATCATCTACTAGAGGGTTTACTAATGTTCATGTTGAATGAGATTTACCCTCTTTCCAACTTCTAATCACTGATAAAAAAGGATTACACGGATTACACGGATTTTAATTACCAGTTTTTTAATTAAACACTTTTTTAGCTAAGGGATACACATCTTGATTACAGGGATAAAAATTAAATTTAAAGTACTGTAAAAAAGTTTTCAATCCGTATGGAATAAGCTTGTATTTAGTAAACAATAATTTGTTCAAATCCATCAATGTTTTCCCAGAAATAAAATTCCGTTCTTGTACAACTAATAACAACATTCCCACAGCAATAAAACCGACAACAATTGCTGCTCCTAATAATCCTCCAATAAAACGTAACAAATAGCTGTTATTTACTTTTTGTAAAAAAATAAATGCAACAGAACTATGTTCAATTTCTTCACCAGCGTGCCATTCCCATAATTGCCGCATTCTAGAGTCAGCAGATTCGAGCATATTTGCTTTGAGGATAATTTCTGCAAGTAAGGTTGTAAGATGTTCAAAACCTGCTATCGTTGCTAAGGAAACGAACTGACCTAATCTTTTTTCTAAGATTTCAAGCAGAATAAAATCACTGATTTTTAACCAAGTTTCAAATTTATAACCTTGTTCTCTTAATATTTGATTATATTGATCATGTGCTTGACTGTGGTTGGCTTCTTGAGAGATAAAACCACAAATTTGTCTTTGCAATTGAGAGTCTTTGATATTACTCAATTGACTCTTCATGACTCTAACCATAAATAATTCAAAAGTAGGGAGAAACAAGTTAATCCCGTTGAAAAAATGAGTCATAATTGGGCTGTTATTGTGCCACAATTTAGGAATCTGAGTAGAGAATTGAAAATCAACTTTTCTCGGTTGGATTTTTTGCGGATTGAAAGGTTTGGATGTTGTGAAAGTTGTGTTCATGGAAGTACTCAGATTATGTAAAAAAAAATCAACCTGATATGTGGAAAACAAGTATGATGAAGCATGAAACTCAAAAATAACGATACCACATTATTCCGCGAATATACGCATACAAAAAAACTCTTATTTGTCAAGAGATTACACAAACAAATCAATTCCCAGTATGAGTAAAATTTGACTTCTATTCCCAACTTTGAATCTAAGTATTTTCTCACATCTCAATTCGGATTGCTATAACCTACCCCGATATTCTCAGGGAATAGATTTCCACACCTGGAATCACAAAAAAATACACTTTTGTGTATACATTGCTCAAGTAAATTTAGTATAGTAACGATATGCTTAATTTCTGTACTCTACAAAAAGTATGATTTCTAGATAATTGCAAAATCTAAAAATGCGATTGTAATTATCAAGAAATTAGCACTTTTTGCTGATAAAAATCAAGTAAAATAGTCAATGTTGGAGAGTGATTCGGATAATTGATTGGAAAAAAAGTTGTCAAAAAAAATTATGTTAAAAACTCTTGTAGTAGATGACCATCATTTAATCATATCTGGAACCCTTAATATGTTGCGGAAGCAATATCCAAATATGGAAATTTTTATAGCTAAAACAGCAGAAGATGCTTTATATGAAATAGAAAAATTAAAAAAAACAAATTCATTATTTGATTTAATTATATTAGATTTATCAATTCCAGAAAAAACTGGAATGATTGCCAATATCGACACAGGTATTCAACTAATTAGAGATTTATTGAACAAATATCCGGACTTAAATTTAATGGTGCAAAGTAGTTATACAAAAGCGCTGGTGAGGATTAAATATGAAATAGACGAACATCAAGCAGGTTTTGTTATCGCTGATAAAGGACTTTCTGAACAAGAAATATTAACTCGTGTGAATTTAGCAATACAGGGAGTAACTCATACAAAAGATATCAAAACTGGATTAGAATTAAAGCCAGAATGGCTGCAAGTTTTGAGTTTAGCATTTGACGAAGGATTACAAGATAAAGTAATTGCCGAAAAAATGCATCTACACGAACGTACTGTACGTGCATATTGGACAAAAATTCAAGATGCTTTAAATATTTATCCTGAAGATTGCAAACAAGGAGGTAAAAATATGCGAATTCAAACGGAAATTAGAGCAAGGGAAGAAGGTTTACTTGACTAATCATATTAATTAACAAATAAATTTATTGCAATTAATAGTGAAGTGACATAACACATATTGACAATTCTCTAGTATTCCTTGCCTATTTACAGCATTTTGTAGATAAATCAGGTACAGCACAGCATTATATGATTATAAACCTCTTGTGGGAGGGGCATCCCTGCCCGTCCGAATCTGCTTCATAAAGATAAAATATGCTGTATTATTTTTAAAATCAAATTTTTCAGATAAGGCTAATGAAAGATGTTGCAAAGACTTACCCAGAGAATGAAACATGAAGTATCTATTTGGCGTAGTGCAGCACTTCCAGGAATAGGACTTATTCTGATGATTATATTTCTTCGTTTGAGTGGTTCGCTACAATTTTTAGAATGGATGCTATTTGATAGTTTTTTAAAAATGCGTCCCTCAGAACCTGTAGACGAAGAAGTTGTGATTGTTGGTATTAATGAAGATGATATTCAAAAAATAGGAAAATATCCAATACCAGATAGAGAAATTGCATCGTTAATTGAGAAAATACAAAGTTATGAACCTAGTGTAATTGGTCTTGATATCTTTAAAGATATACCAGTGGAGCCTGGTAGTAAAGAATTACATCAAGTATTAAAAAATAGCAAAAATATCATTGGGATTGAAAAGGTTTTAAACCCCAATAAAATTTCTCCACCTGCTAGTTTATCTAAAGAAAAAGTTGGTTTTGTAGATATTATTCCAGATAAAGATGGTAAATATAGACGTTATTTACTCTGGACTCCTATTCCTGATAATCCCAATGGTGCAACACAACACAAATTTTCTTTATCTCTACGTTTAGCAACAACTTACTTAGCTGCCGAAGAAAATATTACCATGGAAAATGGTATTCAGGACAAGAATGCTATGCGATTTCGTTCTACAGAACTTCCTATTTTCGATTCAAACTCTGGGGGATATGTAAGGACAGATAATGGTGGAATCCAAATTTTAATGAATTTTCGTAATGGAAAAGAAAGATTTCGGGTTTTATCACTTCACGACATTAAAAATAATCAAGTTAACCGAAGTTGGTTACAAGGTAAAATAATTTTAATTGGGATGACTGCTATAAGCGTTAGAGACATTATAAATACTTCTGCTATTTCTGATTTAGAATTGAATGGACAAGTTTATGGAGTTGAATATCACGCTCATGCTACCAGCCAAATTATTAATGCAGTCATAAATGGACGACCATTGTTAAAAACTTGGTCAGATAATTGGGAATATCTGTGGATAGTTATTTGGGGTTTTATTTCCCTTATTATTGTTCGATTGACCCAATCGGTATGGAATAATTTATTAGCTGTTAGTGCTAGTAGTGTTTGTTTAATTGGAGCGGGTTATTTATTCTTGGTGTGGTGGGGATTGTGGATTCCCGTAGCCCCATGTTTATTAATTTTAGTTGTTAACGGTGTTGTACTGAATGCATTTTTTCAACAAAATAGAACATTAAAATCTAAAATTCAAGAACGACAACGTATCATCGAACATACTTTTACTATTATTCATAATGGTCCTTTACAAACATTAGCTGATGCTTTAAGTCATCTACGCACCCAAGAATTACCACAAGAAAAACTTATCTTACAACTTGAAAGACTCAACCATGAAATTCGAGATATTGGTGAGTTTATGAAAAGAGAAGCTCTGAGTAATCAACATATTTTGCGCTTAGGAAGCGGTTTAATTCTTGATTTAAACAATCCCGTTAATGAACTTTTTTATGAAGTATATACCAGTACTCTGCAAAGAACTGATTTGAAATATTTAAGTGGGATTAAAGTAAAAGCGCGGTCTTTTGAACCAATAGACGACGAATATTTAAATATTGAAGAAAAACGAGAACTATGTCAATTTCTGGAAGAATCTTTATGCAATGTAGGAAAACACGCTCAAGGAGCTAAAAGAATCCAAGTCATAGGGAAAATTCACGATGGATGGTATACTTTGAGCGTCAAAGATAACGGATGTGGCATAAATTCATCTGTTGAAAGTAAAGGTACAAAACAATGCAAAAATTTAGCTCAGAGATTATCAGGTACTTTTAAGCGAGAGTCTGTATCTCTCAATGGTACTTTATGCGAATTAACTTGGCGTTTGAAAAATAAAAGAAATCATCTTAAAATTAATTCTGTTTGTAAAGTGATGTTAAGCAAATTAGGAATGTAACTTTTTCGGAATGTAACTGTTTTTTGTTTTCTTGCGGAAAATACAGTAATGGGTTGATATTATGATGCATCTAATCTCTCGAATACCAGTTAAATTAACTATTAAATTCACTAATCGTAGATTGTTGAGCGGGTTGTTACTTAGTTCACTAATATTTTTACCCACAGTAGCTTTAGCAAATTATTCACCTCCTAAAACAAACCCTCCTAAAGACAATTCGACAGTTGGAGGTTCAAGAGGTTGTCCGGCTGAAGAGAACACACCTTTAACTGTTGTTCTTGCTCCCCATACATTTGTAGGTAAAACGGCTTCTGAACGTCCTACTTTAGCTTGGTTTGCATCCAAACCTGAAAAGACCGAAATTCACATTTATGAATTCGGCAGTAATAATAAGATTACAACTGTTCACATCAAAAAAATCGAAAAATTTGAAACCAGAGCAGGGATAAATAAATTCAAACTTCCTCAAAATAAAGCCTTAACACCAGGTAAGCAATATTTATGGCAAGTATTAATTCAGTGTAGTGATGGTAGCTATTTGAGGCAAAAAGCGGAATTTGAAGTGGTTCAAAAGCCACAGACATTAGAAGCACAATTGTCTAATGTTATGGATAGTAATCAAAGAGCAAATATATATGCTCGAAATGAGTTATGGTATGAAGCCCTAGAGGAAGCTCTGAAGATTTCTCGTCAAGGTAAATTAGGAAAAATAGATTCACAACTTATTAAAGACCTAATTTTAGTTTACAAGGATGAATTACAAAAAGAACAGGTAGAGGCTAAAAAACAGCATATTCATCAACAAATTGGTAATTTACAAGCTATTTTAAATCAGAACATTAGCGTCAAGTAAAAAATTAGTTCAATGGTAATTAGTAAGTAATGCGATTATTAAGTTAATCAAATCACTGATTTATTCACCTCAATAGTGTCAAAAATTTTGATAAAAATCACAGCCAATTACCAATCATAATAAAAGGAGACCAATAATAGGGTTTTTTGTATTTTTCTTCCATTTCTGATATTTGATTCGGATTATGAATTAACGCAAGTTGAGCTTGTTGTAAAGCTTGTGCTTTAGTTTTTCCTGCTTGTAAATTTTCATAGAAATTTTGTACTAAAATAGATGTGGATTGGTCATCTACTGACCATAAGGAAGCTAAAGCACTGTTTACTCCTGCTTGTAAGGCAATTCCAGCTAAACCCAGAGTAGCACGTTCATCTCCTGCTGCGGTTTGGCAAGCACTTAATGTTAATAAATCAATTCCATTGATATCATCGTCAAATTTTCTCAAAGTTTTTTCTAACTCACTAATAGTTAACTTTTGATTCTTCCCTATAACTAAAAACGTATCTTCTGGAATAATTCCAAATTGTGCGTGAGTTGCGATATGAATAATTGGGTAATCAGTTTTTTGGCGTTTCTGGTTTGAGTCAGATGAAGTCAAATCTTTATCAGTAAGTTGCCTTGTATTAGAAAAAACTTTTTGCAATGCTTCTATTTCCTTACTAATAAAAGGCAACGAGTTAAATTTTTTCTTGTCTATTTCAGATGCTTTATCAAAAGCAAATATCATCGCCCGATTAGCTTTTCTTTTATCTGTTTTTGGTGCTGTTAAGCGTAAACTTGGTGTTGTGGCGATCGCATATTTTTCAATCAGGTATTTATCTTGATTTTTGTCGATTAAAGCGGACATAGGAATACTACGAAATAACCCATCTTGAACAAAAACCAGAGTTTCGATTTTCTCTTGGTTTAAGTAACCTTTTTCTTCAAAAGGTCTAATTATCCAATCATAAAGTTTTCGAGCTTGATTGTATACTTTTTGAGCTTCGGGTGAATCTTCGGCGCTAAATTTTTGTTGTCCTTTTAACTCTTCAAAAAAGCTTCTTATCTCTAATTCTAATTGTTGTTTTTGGGTAATTTTTTGATTATTTGTTTGCTCAATCTCAATCCACTGAATATGTTGGGATTTATCTGGTAGACTAAGTAGAATTGCGGCTTTGTCTTCGAGAAAAACCGAGCTAAATACAGCAGTTTTACCTTGTTCCCCTCCGAGTAATTCGTCAACTTTTTGGGGTGTAATCAATGCTGCAATACAATCATTACCAAAATAGTTTTGTAATTCTGCTAATCTCAGAGAATCAATGATTTCACGAGCGATATCAAGTTGTTGATTGTTTTGATTTGCTTTGTCAACTTGTTTATTTGATTTTTGACTTAAGTTAGTTTCTGTAGTTGCTTTTTCCAATTTTAAGGAAGCTAATTTACGATATAAAGGTTGAATTACATCCCGAAAATCTAACTGTAAGTCTCTATCTGCTGTGATGATATCAGTGCGGATTTTTTCTAATGTTTGAAAAGCTCGTTCGTAAGCAGCAGAAATTGTCTCTGACTGGCTTCCTATTTTTTCTAAAAGTCTTGCTTGTTGCCATTCCCACAAATATAAACTATCTTTCGCTTGCAGTTTATATTCAGCAGCTAATAGTGCTTTTTTAGTTAATTCTAAAGCTTGATTATAATCCTTTTGACATTCATAAAAATGTCCTGCGGCTCCTAAAGCAAAAGACTCGGAACGAGAATCTTGAATATTATTACCAGTTTTAATCGCTTTATTTAGTAATGTAATAACTTCTCCATCTGATAATTGTCGTTTTGTTGGACATTGAGTTAATGGTGAAGTAATCTTTTCATCAGCAGATAGATTTGCTAAATCAATTGTTGCAAATATTTTTTGTGGTGAATCGGGTAATTCGTTGAGAAGTGCTAAAGCTGGTGTTTGATAATCTATTTGGTTTCCAAATTGTAAGTTTTTATTAGGAGATGAGTTTAATTGTTGACTGCGAACATCAACTTGAATTAAATTCATCAGCGCTCCCATTTGAGCGGGTTTATTATTTTGTTTGACTGCAATTTGGTAACTATTTTGAAAATTATTCCGAGCATCTTGATAAAATTTTTGAGCTTTTGATGCAATTTCATCAAACTTAGGTAATTCGCTTTCTTTCGCAGAATCTGCATAAACAGTCCAAAGTTGTGCTTTACCTAAATACACGTTACCTAAACTATTGGATATTTTTGATTGTAAAGAAACATCATCGACATCAATTTTCTGTTGAGCATAACCTAAATATATAATCCCTAAATTATATTTACCTAACAGACGATAAGCTTCCCCAAGACTTCCTAACGCTGAAACTTCTCCCTTAATATCTTTTTGATTGCGAGATATTTCTAAAGCACTTTTCTCTAAACAATTTGATTGATGTGTAATTTTTTTGATGTTTATTTCATCATCATCTATTTCTGTTTCTTCTTCATCACATAAAATTGCGATCGCCTTTTTATATTTTCCTGAATTACTATATGCTTGTGCTAATTGTGTGAGCGCTCTTCCAGTTTTGCGGAGATTTTCAACTTGTTGATATAAATTTACTGCTGCATCCCAATGTTTAATACTTTCTTCTAAATCACCAACTTTTTCAAATGCATTAGCCAAATTTCCTCGAACAATTGCTTGTTCCCGAAGCTGTTTGTTTTTTTTGTATATATTTAAAGCTGTTTCCCATTCTTGAACTGCTTCTCTAAATTTCCCATTGTTATAATATTCAATTCCTTTCTCCACCAGTTGATTAGTATCTTGATTTTGTACTTTGGCAACCGTAGCAAATGCTATTTGGTTAGTGGCAATAAAAACATGACTGAGAAAAAATGTAAGTATAAAACTCACTACGAAAAAGGCTGTTAAGATGCGACGCTTTTTTATTGGGTATTGCTTTGACATGATTAACTCCAGTTGGTTTTATAAATAAATTACAAGTAGTTTTTGTCACCAATAATTCAGGAATCATCAATTTTTATATATGTAGAAGATGATAAAAAAAATAATTATGTTAATTAGATTAGTACAAAAATGTACAATATTAGTGAAATCAGTTAACAGTTAACAGTTAACAGTTATCTTTAGAAGGCGGGTTCAAAATTAACTAGTCCACGCAGGTGGACTTTGTTTATGTAGACGCGGTTTAAACCTGAAATCAGTTAACAGTTAACAGTTATCAGTTATCTTTAGATTTAGAAGGCGGGTTCTAGATTAGCTAGTCCATCGTAGCGACCGTTCAAATTTTTTCTAAACTACACACCCTACAAGCTATAAGCTAAGGCTTAGATGGAACGAGATATATTTTTGAAACATAATTTGAAGCATAAGAGGTTGAAATGAAGGATGTTAGCTGTAA
>JBHJOU010000017.1:0-3197 GCA_050329355.1 Rivularia sp. (in: cyanobacteria) | reverse complement strand
GAATTAGGTTTAAATCACTTATCTACTAGTAGTACCTGTAGGGATAGGCGTTCTTTTATATTAAAAACATTAGAAGTAAAATTGAAGGAATGCTTAGAAAATGGGGGATTAGTAATAGTAGCTGATGCCGATTTTACCGATATTTCTTATGATTATTTAAAAGCCATCACCCGACACACCCCATACATCGTACAGCACGATTTTACAGGCGACCCGTGGGAGATTAATTTCTTTACTGGAAAGCGCGATTTATTCCTTACCCAAATAGAAGATTGGATATCAAATCCAGATTGCGAGCCTATCGCTATTGCGATGGATAATCAAGCGGAATGTGAAGCTTTAACCAATCATTTAATTAAAAAATATTCCTACCTTAAAAATAAGGTTGGGGGTTTAATTCGGATTGATTCTAAAATCACCCAAACCGATTTTGGAAAAGATTTTGTAAAGCATACTAACCAACGAATTAAAGATTATTTACCGAAAATATTGCTTTACACCCCATCATTAGGAGTTGGCTGTAGTATCGATGTTCATCACTTTAAGCACGTATTCGGGCTATTCTACGGCAATTTGGAACCATCCCAAGCGCGGCAAATGTTGGCACGGGTAAGGGAATCTGTACCGCGTTCTGTATGGTCTAAACTTAAAGCCAATAATTCTGAGGATACCCCTACTTCTTACCTTCCATCTGAAATCAAAAAGCGGTTATTCAGCAATCAAAAAAGCGCTACTGAAGTAATAGGATTGGCTTTGCAATTAGCTAAGGAAAAAGCAGAAAATAGCGATATTGATGATAAAGAAATTCTTCCTCTATTGATTGAGCAATTGCAATCAATGATGGGGGATGGTGGTTGGGATAATGCCCATGTTGATTTGTACTGCAAGCAAATAGCGAGAAGGAATTACAGCTTAAATCAGTTAGCCGTACAGTTGCGTCAGGAATTAATTGATGAAGGGCATACCTTAACTGATGTGGTGATCGATGAAGCTACCGTTACAGGTGACTCGGTACGTTTTGAGAAAGATGAAATTAAGCACCAAAAAGCCGAGAAAACAGCTAAAGCAGCAGATATTCCACTTGATGAAGCGCTAAGGATTAAAAATCAACCAACGCGGACAGAGGAAGATGAACACAAATCCACCAAAGCTTTACTTAAGCGAGAATTGCCAGCCGTTGAGCTTACTAAAGATTTTCTTTACAAAACGGTATATAAAGATGATCGGCGATGGCTTAACCAAGTAAAACTTTTTTGGATGGCAACTAACCCGGATATCACCAAGCAACTAGATTCTCAGGAATGGCGAAGGAAGTTAAAGCAATTTTCCAAGGGGGTCGCCTACATCCCGGATGTGAAAAGTTACTCGCATAAAGTAGAAGTCATCAAAAAAACCGGACTACTCGACTTTCTCAACTCGCATGATGAAGAACTTACAGAAGATTCCCCAAAAATCCAAAAGTTTTTTAAGGATTGTCAAATTTACAGAAAACAACTTAAATCGGCTTTTGGAATTTACCTCACTAAAGATTATCCCGCAGTTAAACTGCTTAATCGTTTACTTGAGAAAGTTGGATTAAAGATGGTAACGTCGCGGATTGAACAACAAAATAAAGCCAAGAAAAGATACTACAAGCTCAACCAAGAACTACTAAAGGACCCAGACAGAAACGCGATAATTGAGTCATTAAATTTAAAATTCAAAAACGATTCAGCAGAATGCCCTCAAAACCAGTTGCAGCAAGCCGAACAGCGGAGACAGGAGTTTGATATTTCTTATAATAAAAATGAAACTTCTGTCTCCGAAAATAAGCCAGTAAATGAAGTAATACAAAATGTAGTATTTACCGATGAAAATACCGCTGATATTCTTAGGGGCGCGAGCGATTGGGGGGAGATTACATTAAGCCAAGAACAGATAAATGAAGCGTGGGATCTGCTAACCGAACAAGAACAAGCGCGATTACATGGATTATTTGAAGAATATCAACGGGATATATTAGAAAAAGCGGTTTCGACTCAAGCTCTAATTAAGGCAGTGGGTTTTGGTATCCAGCACTATAAACAATATCAGATACTTAAGGTTCTGGGTAATGGGTTTGTTTGGGTGCGGCGATTGTTTGGCGACAAAGGAGAATGCGAGATACCACTTATGCAGCTAGCAATTTAAAAAAAAAATGAATAACTCTAACAAAACAATTGAGATTGAGGAAGTGATTGAATTCTTGCAGAGTGCTGAATCGAAGCAAGATATGCTGCTTGCAAAATCAAAAATATCGCAAATTTATTTACAGACAGCTGCAAATTTATTTGGCAAAATAGAGGAAGCTGTCAAAAAATAAAAAGTGTGGCAAAACTTGACAAAGAAAAGTTGAAAGAACAAGTAATTCGGATGTTGGCATCCGGATTAAATCAAAGCGAGGCAGCAAAAAAGCTAGGGATAAATAGGCAAAATATCAGCTATTGGATGAAATCGCAGGAATTCAGAGATAAAATCGAAAATTTACGAAAAGAGAAGAAAAAATCCGAGCCAATCCAAATTTTGTCACCTACCGAAGTTTTCACCGTATCCCCCGCATTATCCAAACCCGACCCACAGCCACAGCCGCAACCGCAAACACTATCACGACAATACTATTTTCAAAAAGAGTTAGCGTTCTTAGACGAAATTGAAAGAAAGATGATGCCCTATGTTTGTGAGGGGTCTGTTCGTGCTGCGGGCTTAATGCTCAAACTTTCAGAAAGGAGAAGTAAACTTTTAGCCCTCGATGTCGAGCGAATCCATGAGGTAGAAGCCGTAACACGGTTGATAGAATCAAACATTCTGCCAATTGAAATACAAAAAGCAATGTTAGAGAATTTTCAACAATGTCAAAACAACATTAAAAACTTGTTTAATACAGCATATTGCCACAAATCCTCACTATAATCGTCTATAAAGCCTTAATAAGTATTTTATTAGTAATCTAGCAATATATACAGATAAGTGTCTTCAAGGTCAAAATAAAGCCGTATAGCGAATATCTGTAAGTTCAGTTATTTAAAATTAAAGTTGTGTAATCGCTTCTCAGAAACATTTATTTGTGGAGGTGTTGAGATGTTTCCAGCGGTTACAATGACAGAAAATATAGATAACCACAAGCGCAATCTGCTTGCAGCAGCGCTTCGCGATCGCAATTCTTGCCAAATACCCTTATT
>JBHJOU010000122.1:0-3438 GCA_050329355.1 Rivularia sp. (in: cyanobacteria) | reverse complement strand
TTTCGCTTTTCGCTTTTGGGGAAATTTATAAGCGGCTAACCAGCTTTTCTTAATAAGCGAACATTTGCTGTAGGTTTGCTGGGTAAGAATTTTCGTTTTAGATATCGATTCATTTTTTTTAGATTTTGTGTTCTGTGTGAAATATTTTTGGCCGCTCCTTTTTGGTTGCTAATTTTGGTCACTAAAAAGTAAAGCACTTTTTGTGATGGGTATTTTGCATTCCCATCAAATATGATCGGGAAAAAATCAACGCTTGAAACCTTTACGTAGTAATAGTTTCAAAAAAACGTGGTCGCCCGATGGGGCGCTTTAGTCGCCCGATGGGAAATTTTTGTACTCACGCTGTATTTAACTTCTGGTATGGCTTTGAGGTCGAATTTTGGTACTTTTTTTATTGAGTACAAAAAATTGCTCTTTCGCGTACTTTTTGAATGGAATCGGAGTCAAAAATTAAGATTGGACAGCAGTAATTTTTCTCAAATTCTGGTCGTCCAATGGGAAATTGTTGTATTCAGGCTTAAACCCTTATGCAGTAGACTTTTAAGCCTGTTTTTATGGCAGGTTGATTGAGAACAATTGTGTAGTACATAATTTTTTCGATTTTTTGGGATTACAGTCGTTTTTGATGGGGTATTGCTGTTATATCTAAATCCTTGCCAGTCTTATATTTCCAGTGCTTTTCTTAGCTTGGTTTCTAGTTTGGGAGTGATGGTACGTTCGCCCCGTTCAATCATGGATACTAATTTTTGCGATACTCCCAACAAGTTAGCCAGTTCCCTTTGGTTCCATCCTTTTACCTCGCGGGCAGTGCGAACCTGAGTAGCTGTTAGTGGTGTTGACTTGGTACGTTTAGCTGACTTGAGTTTTGATGGTTCAGCTTTGCGTGTTAGCAGAGTGGGAATGGGGTCTGGAGGCATAATTGTGATTTTTGCTTTCCACAGTCGGTCAATAATTTTTTCTTTTCTTGAATCAGAAGGTTTCTTAGCTTTGCTATTAGGCCTTAACCATTCCGGGTAGGTGGTATCGTCAAAAATCACCCGCCAATTCATGCTCATCAACAAAGTCAAAGCGCTATCCCATCGCTGCTTTAGGTTATAGGCTTCTCGCTTTTCTTGACGCGCTGCGTCAATCCGGGCTTCCAATTCTATGGCTTCTAACAAACTGCCGACTTTGTGTTCGTATTGGTTTTTATCCTGCATTTTGATGCGGCTAACCATTGTTAGGTGAATTGCCAGCTTTAATGCCAACTCATCGTGATAAGGGTCGATTTTTAAAAGTTCTGTGGCTAACCAACCAAATTGATGCAGTGCCATACCTGCTTTCATCCCCATTCTGTTGAGCCATTTTTCAGCCCAAGGACCGGCACTTACATTGATATAAACTTCTTCAGGAGCATCAACTTTCTCCGTAAAAATATTCTTTTGTCCTCTGGCATCAACCTCAATTACCCACAGTGGAGAAATGCTCACGCTAACATCAACTTTATTGCCTTTCGGTTTACCTTCAACCCAGGTACATTCCATCAACATTCGCCCCAAATGAAAGGCAATGCTAGCAATTTTGGCAAGCTTTTCAGATGCAGTTAAACGATGTTTTTTATCCCATCCTATTTGTTTAATTAATTCTGTACCTTTTAAAGAAAACCTGGGTTGATTTCTGATGCTAGAGTTAAAAGCATAAGAAGCAAAAACTAACTGAAGTTTTGCAGCATCAATTCCCATTAAATCAATAACTTGAAGCGCAGCCTCCCAGGCTAAAATATCACCATCTTTTTCTCCACCTATGTAAACTTCTACTCGATTTTTGGGATTCGTTTTACTTATAGATTCAAAAACCCCGAAATTATTAACATCTTTTTTCCATTTATCTAGGCGGTAATGGGATTCTACGCTAGCCCTTAGAGGTGCTGGAGTGGGTAATCCTGTAATTTCTTTAAGTGTTTCTTCAGTTATTGGAACTGATTTTGATGTGCTTTGTAGTAGATTTTCTAAAGTTGCTAAACTGAGTTTATCTAATTCCATCATTGTGATTAACTCACCTGCAATTCTGACCGCACAAACATCATGCATAGACTCTATAAGACTTTGCATATATTCGTTAGGGTCAAAGTATGGAATAGTATCTTCAAATTTAATTCTATTTTTAGCTTTTTTTCTACCAACTTTTGGTTTTTCGACTTTGAGTTTTCTAGCAGTTAGAACGAGGAGTTTCTCCGATATTGCCTCTTGAAATAAATCCATAGATGGTTTCATTTCATGTACTAAAAAATTATGCAGTTCTAGAGCAGTCCAATTTATAGATTTATGATGCTGAAACCACTTATAGCCCATATCCCAGAATCCATCGGGAATTTGAAAAAACTGTTCTAAAAAATTTGGCTCTCCTTTCAAAACACCATCATCTAAAATAAATTCTTTTCTGAGAGAATCTGGAGCTATTTGAGTAATTTTCTCTATGAGAAACTCTTCTATCAATTCGATAGTTGTTTGTTTGAAATTAGCTAAAGTGTCTTGGTCTGACATAATCTTTAATCGTTATTGATTGACCAAAATCGAGCTGTGTATTCGTCACGCAATCCACCGGACAGTAGTAACCTGCTGATTCAAGCGTTTTTACTAACCAAAACGTTTTGGTTAGATTAGATTTTGATAATTGAAATCTAAATCGCATATAGAATGGGATTAAAAACATTGCTTACGATAAAATCCCCGCTTCGCTAAAAGCTTGACTAAGAAAATCAAGTAGTCCCAAGTTATCCGCCCACTGGGTAAGATATTCATAGTCGAGGTTTTCAGCTTGCAACTTGAGTATCCCCAGCACATCACGCCACTGCTTCTCAGATTGGCTCCCCCTGCCCCAAGCGATTTTTTGCAATAGGAGGTCTTCGGGGGAAATCACCCAAAAAGCTGGCATTTCCTCGACATCAAGTAATTGTCGCCGCGCCATTTGCGATGTTGCAAAGGTTGAAGTATCCGTAACGTACAGGTCAGCGTTAGCAATGGTTTCGGTATGAGTAATATTGAGCATCCGTTCGCCGCGTCCCCGCTGCAAATCCTCAACCGCACCCGCTGGACAGTAGTAACCTGCCGCTTCCAGCGTTGTTACTAACAAATTGATTTGGTCAGGTTGGATTTCGATAACTAAATCTAAATCGCGGGTAGAGCGGGGTTCACCATGAATGGAACTTGCAACACCCCCACTAACGTAGTAGGGAATGTTGACCGACTCCAGAATTTGGTGGAGTTCGCCAGCAAGGGTTATTGAATCTTGAATCCACATTGTTTCATCACCTCCTTTTGGTTGGAAGCCAGGAAGAAATTTTTCTGCCAATACCGCACGGGCAAAGTGCAGGCGAATTTCTTCTAATGGCACACCGCGATTTCGGGATTTAATTCCCGCCAAACAAAGTTTTTTTATCCCCCGGTCATGAGAAGCAGC
>JBHJOU010000800.1:0-8886 GCA_050329355.1 Rivularia sp. (in: cyanobacteria) | reverse complement strand
GCAAATGGTAAAGTCGGACTTTTCGATCTTAATAACGGCAATTTAATTAAAATTATCGACGGTCATAGCGAACCAGTATGGAGTATAGATTTTAGTCCTGACGGAAAAATCTTAGCTACTGCAAGTCTTGACCATATCGTTAAATTATGGAATATTTCTGATGGTAGTTTAATCAAAACTTTCACGGGTCATACTAATAAACTTGCCGGTGTCAGCTTTAGTCCTGACGGTAAAATCTTAACTACTGCAAGCTTTGACAATACCATTAAATTGTGGAACGTATCGGATGGTTCTTTAATCCATACTTTCGTCGGTCATACCGCTCCAGTTCACAGCGTTACCTTTAGTCCCAACGGTAGAAAAATCGCATCAGCTAGCGAAGATAGGACGATAAAACTGTGGGATATCAAGCAAACAGCAATACAACCGCAAACTTTTAAAGGTCATAGCGGTCATGTTATGGATGTAAATTTTAGTCCTGATGGTAAGACTTTGGCAACTTCAGGCAGTGATTCTACTATCCGCCTTTGGAATATTCATGGTATTGAACCCCAAACATTAGAAAACCATAGCGCTATAGTTTGGGACGTGATTTTTAGTCCAGATGGTAAAACTTTAGCCTCTGCAAGTG
The DNA here is from genome assembly GCA_050329355.1 of Rivularia sp. (in: cyanobacteria). Taxonomy (GTDB): domain Bacteria; phylum Cyanobacteriota; class Cyanobacteriia; order Cyanobacteriales; family Nostocaceae; genus Rivularia. The sequence continues at coordinate 8,255 of JBHJOU010000800.1, read as the reverse complement.
CGGATAAAACTATTAAGCTGTGGAATCTGCAAAAATCTCTATTACAAACCATTCATAATAACGAGCAAGTCAGAAGTATTAGTTTCAGTCCAAATGGTAAAACTCTAGCCTTTAGCAGTGATGATGGTTTTATCAAGTTATGGCATTTTAATAATAGCAATTTGCTACAAAATTTTAAATATCATGGCGATCGCCTATCAAAAGTAAGTTTTAGTCCCGATGGTAAAATCCTTGCTTCTACTGGTGATGATGAAATTGTCAAATTATGGAATCTTTCTGATGGAACAGTATTGCAAACTTTCAAAGCTGATAATAATATGCTCACAGGTAATAGATTGACTGGTATCAGTTTCAGTCCGGATGGTAAAATTATTGCTTCCGTAAGTGATGAACCAGCAATCAAGCTGTGGAATGTAGAGAATGGTAGTTTAGCAAAAAATTTTCCCAAAGCTCATAGCGATCGCATCACAAGTGTTAATTTCAGTCCAAATGGTCAACTCATTGCTTCAGCAAGTGCAGATAATACAGTCAAATTATGGCGTGTCAAAGATAGTAAGTTAATAAATACCCTTAAAAAACATAGTAACTGGGTTACTAAGGTTAGATTTAGTCCTAATGGTAAAACCCTTGCTTCCGCAAGTCTTGATAGTACGATAAATTTGTGGAACGTCGATGATGGTAATCTAGTACAAACTTTTGAAAGTCATCGAAGTGGGGTATGGGTAACAAATATAAGCTTTAGTCCAGATGGGAAAACCATAGCTTCTGCAAATAGAGACGGTACCGTTAAGCTATGGAAAGTAGATTTAGAGTTAGATGATTCGATGAAAATAGGTTGCTACTGGTTACAAGATTATTTAGTGATTCATCCCGAAGAAAAGGAATTAAAAACAATCTGCAATCAACCTTAAACTTTATTAATTTGTAATTTTCATAGTACAGCTACCCCAACCCAAAGTTTTACCCATATTCAAACCATTTTCAAAAACCGTACTTCCTGTTCCCGTGACATTTTTACTTCCTTGTTTACAAGTAAGTTTTCCTTTATTCAAACCATTTACTTTGTAATCTCCCCATTCTGCTTTATCCACACTTTGTCCGTTATTTAAAACTTTAGTAAAAGCAACAAAACAAGCTTTCTCCACACTGTCAACAGTCCATGTCCACCAAGTATAACCTTGGTTCGATGTTGCTGTACAATAAGGTCTATTAGAGGATGATGCTGTCGCAGGATTGGTATTTACCACTGGTGATAAAGCAACAACACCGAGTATTAAAGCTGTAGATACAACTGATTTAATTTGCATATTTATTACCTCTTGATTTGATAATTAATGTGGAATTGAAAAGCAAAACTAATTTGCTTTGTATCCAAATAATGGCTCACACAAATCTCGATACCAAGAGGATAAAATCAGGTGTTTTATTAAACAAAAAACAGCGAGATATTATTCAATATAGGTAAAAATCAGGTAAAAATAAAACTTAAAAATATTTTGCGAATATAAATAAACAAACCCGGCTTAAGGGGGAAAACCGGGTTTATCAACACCTCAAGTAACTTTTTATTTTAAAAACATTGAGAAATACTGCAATTACCAATTACCAATTACCAATTACCAATTACAATACTCCCTTAGAACTAGGTATAGTACTTGCACGTCGTTGGTCAATTTCTGTAGCCATTCGCATTGCTCTAGCAAAAGCTTTGAATGTCGCTTCAATAATGTGATGAGAATTAATCCCATCAAGCTGACGAATATGCAGCGTCATTTGGCTGTTGTTTGCGATCGCGACAAAAAATTCCCGCACCAGTTGAGTGTCGTAATTTCCGACTCTTTGGGTAGGAATTTGTAACCCGTAACTTAAATGAGGTCTTCCGGAAAAATCCAAAGCTACCTGAACCAAAGCTTCATCAAGAGGAGCGACAAAATGACCGAAACGGACAATACCTTTGCGATCGCCAAGTGCTTTAAAAATCGCTTTTCCTAATGTAATACCGACATCTTCATTGGTGTGATGGTCGTCAATATCCCAATCTCCCTTAGCTATAACTTCCAAGTCAATCAGTCCGTGGGAAGAGATTTGATGCAACATATGGTCTAAAAACGGAATACCAGTTTGAGCATTACAACTACCAGTACCATCCAAATTGACAGTTACTTGCACATCTGTTTCCCCAGTAGTGCGGCAAACAGTAGCAGTGCGAGGACTAAAACTAGTTTTATGATGATGATTTGAAGATATTAACGAATGTTCGCTTGAAGGCATAGCAACTAAACTTGTAAAAAAAACTGTAAATATATTATCCTGCTTAAATTGATTTTAGATTTAACTGAGGTGATTCGTCGGGTTTTATGAAGATTGTCTGAGATGAAAGCGGCATATCCTCAAGCATTGTTAGACGTGTGGAACCCCGACGGTAAAAATTTCGCCTCCGAGCAGATATCTATGGAACTTTTAAACTTTGCTCATCCTCCTCATCAAGTTCTGCGAGTCCGGTAATTACAACAGGTGGACGATCTGAAAATTTAACAACAAGTTCGAGTTCGCCTCCCATTGCATTTAAATAGCCTCGCAGCGTTGAAAGTAAAAGATCAGTACGCTTTTCCAACTTCGAGACACTATCCTGACGAATCCCCAATAGTTCTGCGATTCTTTCCTGGGTAAGCTCCCTTGCTTTTCGGATATCCTGGAGCGTCATATATTCTGCAATTAACTGGGCAGCTCGCGCTTCAATTTTTTCAACGCGGGAGGGCGGCAGTTTTTGGATGATTTCATTCAAATTCTTTGCCATTAGCCTTTTCTCCTTCCTCCTGTAATCGACTCAAGTGTTCCCCAAATCATTTGTCAGCCTTTGCAATCAACTGTTTGTAAAATCGCTTTTGACTTGTACCAGATTTATCTCCAGCCACAAGCAATATCCCTTTGCGCTTTGGATCAAAAGCAAAAGCTACTCGCCACACCCCATCTGCTGCTTTAAATCTTAATTCCTTCATATTGTCATAAGAAGAACCATTAAGCGTATCTGCTTGAGGTCTTTTGAGATGCGGTCCTTGAAATTCAAGTAATTTAGTGTAAGCCAATAATTCGTCCTGAACCTCTTGAAGAAGCTCCCAGAACTCAGGCTCAAATTCTTCGTGAAATAAAACTTCCCACGCCATATTCTAAATATTATGAATTTAAATCCATATGGATTCAAGTCCATATTACCTGGAAAAGTTATATTTTCATAATCTCAAAATGTGATAAGAGACCTCAATACTCAATAAAAGGTCTGATTCGTCGGGTTTTGATAAAGGTTGCCTAAAACCCGACTTCTGTGAGAATTCACCAATGTATTAACAGTTACATTCCCATAATTTCGTAACCTGCATCTACATACAGAACTTGACCAGTAATCCCACTTGCTAAGTCGCTACATAAGAAAGCTGCTGCATTACCCACTTCTAGCTGAGTCACAGTACGCTTAAGGGGAGCAACTTGCTCCACATGATGAATCATATCTAAAATACCGCCGACCGCGCTAGAAGCCAAAGTACGGATGGGACCAGCCGAAATTGCATTGACGCGAATATTTTGCTCTCCCAATTCCGCAGCCAGATAACGCACACTCGATTCTAAAGCTGCTTTAGCAACTCCCATGACATTGTAATTAGGAATTGCTCTAACACCACCCAAATAAGTAAGAGTCACAATGCTTCCCCCTTGGGACATTAAAGGTTTAGCTGCACCAGCTAATTGCGCTAAAGAATAAGCGCTGATTTCCAAAGCTAAATTAAAGCCTGCACGAGAAGTTTCGCTAAATCCTCCGGTTAAGTCGTCTTTTTTCGCGAAAGCAAGACAATGAATCAAAATATCCAAAGAACCCCATTTTTCCTTGATGGTATCAAAAGTCGATTTCACTTGCTCATCATCTTGGACATTACAAGGTAAAAACAGGCTAGGAGAAAGCGGCTCGACTAAATCCGCAACTTTTTTTTCCATTTTGCCTTTTTCGTCAGGTAAGTAGGTAATACCAATATTTGCTCCTGCTTTATGTAATTGTTGGGCAATACCCCAAGCGATAGAACGGTTATTAGCAATACCTGTAACCAGCGCGTTTTTCCCAGTTAGATCCAGCATAAAAGTTACCTATTTAATAATGATTCATGGTTGAGCATACTAGATATTAGTCCGATTTTTTTGACTTTTAAATTCAATTTATCCGATGTTGCAATCAATGTTATTAAAAGTATGCTGATTTGAACGCTGCTGATTTTTTATGATATTTTAAATATTTCTTCATCAAAAATATTTACTTATATCAACTAGCTAAATAAGTCTTAAAAATTAATAGACCCAATAGCTAAAAATTATGTATTATGATGAACAAATAGTAATGAGTTTCTAAGGTTAAGTATAGGAAAGTACAAAAAGGTTAACAATGCAATATTGATTTTTCAGGTGTAATATACGGTAATCTGTTTTATTTTTCCGGCATTGGGTAGGGGAAGGGAGATGATTGTGACGCAAGATAAAGCCCTCGCAAATGTGTTTCGTCAAATGGCAACTGGAGCTTTTCCACCAGTTGTAGAAACCTTTGAACGCAATAAAACTATATTTTTTCCCGGCGATCCAGCCGAACGAGTTTATTTTCTTCTTAAAGGTGCCGTGAAGCTCTCCAGGGTGTACGAGGCAGGAGAAGAAATAACGGTGGCGCTACTACGAGAAAATAGCGTTTTCGGAGTTTTGTCTTTATTGACGGGAAACAAATCAGATCGGTTTTATCATTCAGTAGCATTCACGCCAGTAGAATTACTCTCGGCTCCAATTGAACAAGTAGAGCAAGCACTCAAAGAGAATCCCGAATTATCTATGTTGATGCTGCGAGGACTTTCTTCGCGGATATTACAGACAGAGATGATGATTGAAACTCTTGCTCACCGAGATATGGGTTCGAGATTAGTGAGTTTTTTACTAATTCTGTGTCGAGATTTTGGAGTTCCTTGTGCTGATGGCATAACTATAGATTTAAAGTTATCTCATCAAGCGATTGCCGAAGCAATTGGTTCTACTCGCGTTACGGTTACAAGATTGTTAGGCGATTTACGAGAAAAGAAGATGATTTCAATACACAAAAAGAAAATCACTGTACATAAGCCAGTCACTTTAAGTCGGCAATTTACTTAAAGCAGCTTGATGCCGTTGAATGTCTAATTAAGTTTGATCGGAGGTATTAATAGTGCGGCATAAGTAAGTCGGTGAGAATAAACCTAACTATGTAACAGATTGTAAAATCGACATAACCCTTGCGATTGCTTCATTCCACTTCGTTTCATTCGCAATGACATAGCTTGAATTATTTAAGCCGTTCTACTTATTCCGCCGTAAACTTGATTTGATTGGGAAAAAACATCTGAAATAATCTTACCAACAACTACTAAATTATCCAGTTGAGATTACAGATGCTTTTATTTTGGTAGCAGATGAATCATAATTGAGTCTGCTACCAATTTATTGAAAATTTTTAATTGTATTTTCCGATAAATTCCCAGAGGTGTTTGGAGACTTTTGGCAATAAAAGTGAGATCAACTTGAAAATAAAGTATATTCAGCTCTTGCCTTATTTGCCTTTGTCCACACACAATAACTGGAAGTAGTAGGCTTGTATGTGGAAGGATGAATTCGGCACGATTATTATATGACCACCGCGTTTATCCTGATAACGGCAATTTTGATTTTGGGAGGAGTAATTGCCACCGTCGGCGATCGCATCGGCACACGGGTAGGCAAGAAACGCCTCTCATTGTTCAACCTACGTCCCAAAAGGACTGCGGTTTTAGTGACAATTCTCACGGGAATCGGTATTTCGGCATCGACTTTAGCCAGTTTATTTTTGGTTGATGAAGGATTGCGTAAGGGAGTGTTTGAGCTTGAGGACATTCAAAAAGATTTGAGACTGAAGCGAGAACAACTTGAAGGTACGACGACTAATTTAGAAATTACTAAAAATGAGTTAGAACAAGCTCGAAAGCAGCAAGCGCAAGCCGAAAAAGATTTGCAGATAATTAACCGTTCTCTGCAAGCTGTAAACACCAAGCAACGTCAAACTCAAGCCCAACTCAATCAAACTCTCAAGCAGCAAGCCCGTACTCAAGCTTTATTGCAAGGTACTGAAACGAAGCTAAATCAAGTCGCAACTCGCTACAAACAAGCCATAGAAGAACTGCAAAGCATCATTGACGAAAGAAACAACCAAATCAAGGAAATCAAGCAGCTTAGAGCAGAAAGACGGCGATTATATCTAGAAGCAAAACTTGCCCTAGAGCAAGCAGAAACTGCGATCAACAAACGCGATCGCGAATTAGATAAACGTCAAGAAGCCATTGAAAAGCGGGATCAAAAAATTGCTCAACTTGATAAGCAAATTCAAGAGCGAAATTCAGAAATCGCAGCGCGTGAGAAAATGATTGCTCAGCGCCAGAAAGTGATCAACGAAAAGCAAGCTCGTCTTTCAGATTTAGAAAGGCAACAAGCTTCTTTAGAACAGCAACTGACAAAATTAGGTCAATCCAATCGGGATTTACGGTTGGGTAAGTTAGCTTTGGTACGTGGACAAGTTATTGCTGAAGCAGTAGTTAGTGTAGAAAAACCCGAAGCAGCAGAGCAAGCGGTAATTAAGTTATTGCAAGAAGCCAACCGTTCAGCTGTGCAACAGTTAAGCGAACCCGGAAGCAATTCTGCCAAAAACGATCAGCAATCAATTTTATTTGCTACTGCAAAACAAATTCAGCAATTGAGCAAACAGATTGATGACGGTAGAGAATACGTGGTGCGAATTTTTTCCGCAGGTAACTATGTGAGGGGAGAAACGCGCATCGAATTTTTTGCAGACGCAGCAACTAACGAAATAGTATTTCAAAGAGGTGAAGTGCTAGCTACTACAACAGCAGATCCGCAAACCATGACACCAGATCAGGTAAGACAGCGACTAGAGTTATTAATTTCAGCCTCCCAATTTCGCGCTCGTAATGCGGGTATTTTAGAAAATATTCAAATAGAAGGTACATTTATTCGATTTGTAGCTTTATTACGGCAGTACAATCAATCATTAGATATAAAAGCCGTTGCCGCTCAAGATACTTACAGAGCCGGACCATTAAAAGTTAAAATAGTGGCAATTTTGAATGGGCAAATAATATTTAGTACTTAAAATAAAAATAATCTAAAAATTCAGTTTCTTGTAGGGAATAGGGAATAGGGAATTAAAACCTTAGACCTTAGACCTTAGACCTTAAACCTTAGACCTTAAACCTTAGACCTTAAACCTTTGACCTTTGACCTTTGATCTTTGACCTTAAACCTTAGACCTTAAACCTTAGACCTGATTTTATATGAATTCCCGTAAATTTTCACCTTCCGATTCGGTGATTTTGGGTTTTGATCCCGGTCGAGATAAATGCGGTGTGGCTGTGATGGGACTTGATAGACAACTGCAATATCACGAAGTTGTATCATCATCAACAGCGATCGCCACTATTAAAAGTTTGTATCAAAAATATCCCATTTCTTTGTTAGTAATGGGAGACCAAACTACAGCAAAACTTTGGAAACAACAAATACAAGAAAATTTATCCCCGACGGTAAATATTATTTTAATAGACGAGCGCTATACAAGTTTGGAAGCACGCGATCGCTATTGGTTGATGTACCCACCCAAAGGATTAACCAAACTATTACCCAAGGGAATGCGAACTCCACCACGCCCCATAGATGATATTGTTGCCATTTTGCTAATTGAAAGATATCTTAATCGCTTGACTGAGTAGATTAAGAGTTAGGAGTTAGGAGTTAGTACCACCGGAATTATGAGTTAGTACCACCGGAGTTATGAGTTAGGAGTTATGAATTTAAAACTTCTAATTGATAATTGATCGTTGTTGATTTTTGACTAATTTAAATTTCAGATCGAATTGTAAAAACGTAATCTCCTCCCGGTTCGAGTTGATAATCTTTTTGTTCTAAAAAGCGGCTGAGAGGTTCTTTGATTAATGCTCGACCTTGAGAGGGTGTAATTGACAACTCAGCTTGACTAAAATGCCACTGAAATTGCCATTCAAATTCACCCGCTTTGACTTCACCTTCTAATAGACTGTTTTGCCACGATTGTCGGGTAATTCGCACGTGGGCTGTAGTTTTCGGTAGTCGTTTAGAACTCACGATTGATTGCAATATTGACTGGTTAATAATTTTTACTATAAAAGGATTTACAC
>JBHJOU010000483.1:0-5313 GCA_050329355.1 Rivularia sp. (in: cyanobacteria) | reverse complement strand
AAATAAGCCTTCAAAGCTTCATTCACCAAATCCGTCATCGTTTTACCTTGACTTTCAGAAGCTTGCTTGAGCTTGTCGTAAACATCATCTCTAACACTGATTCGATGCCTTAATTTCTTGGCAATCGTAGTATTATTAATGGCAACTACTTGACCATTGCTTTTTTCTGTAATCGGTGCCGTAGTCGAATCAGCCATTGCTTCAACCAAACCATCACGCTCGTCTGATATTCCAGAAGCAACTGTTTTTGCTTCATACTTGGCAGCATATTCACGAATCGCGTCAAAGCCAACTCTATGACAAAAGTCACCAAAGCTTTCCTGAGTTTCACGGGATTCTTTAAAGTAAACAAACATTGGTTTTAACTGCGTTTCCAACTCATCAACGTGCAACCTTTCCATGTAGGGTAACGCTAAACGAGTTTGATTTGGCGAACCTCCCAACCACAATTGATACGCATCCGGAGCGCTACCGACGAAACCTAATTCTGCCATGTAGGGACGAGCGCAACCATTAGGACAACCAGTCATCCTTACCACAAAATGCTCATTTTGTAAACCTACTTGATCCAAAAGCCTGCGAATCCTCTCTAAAATGCCGGGAATTACTCGTTCCGATTCGGCGATCGCCAATCCGCAGGTAGGAAGTGCGGGACAAGCCATTGCATAACGTACCAATGGTTCAATTTTTTCTGGGTCGCTATTGATACCGTGGTTTTGGAGAATTTCTTCAATAGCTGGTTTATTTTCGGGTGCGATGTCGAGAAATATTAAATTATGGTTAGCGGTAAGACGAATATCTAAATTGAATTGCTCGACAATTTTGCGGAGTGCGGTTTTGAGTTGAAAAGAACCTTGATCTTTGACTCTACCATTTTCGATAGAAATACCTAAAAATAGTTTGCCATCACCTTGTTCGTTCCAACCGAGATAATCGTAATATTTAAATTCCGGTAAAGGTTTGAAAGGTTCTACAGCCTTACCAAAATATTCCTCAACCTGGGAACGGAATTTTTCCACACCCCAATCGTTGATTAAATATTTTAAACGAGCGTGTCGTCTTTGAGCGCGATCGCCATAATCTCTCTGAGTAGCGACAATCGCTTTGACTAAATCGTAAACATCTGATTTTGAGACATAACAAATCTCATCAGCTTTCCTGGCAAAGGTTTCTTCTTTATTATGAGTTCTTCCCAAACCACCACCAGCAAAAACGTTGAATCCTTGTAACTTAGAATTTTCGTCGGTAATTACCACCAACGATAAATCCTGAGTATAAAGGTCAATACTATTATCACCAGGTACCGTGACGCTAATTTTAAACTTGCGCGGCATATAGTGGCTACCGTAAATCGGTTCTTCAGGATTATCGTGAAAAACAGTTCCCGTACCATTACGTTGACGAGCAGCTTTTATTTCCGGACTTTCTTCAGCAGTGATCGCTTTTTCACCATCAAGCCAAATTTCATAATAAGCGCCAGTTTGTGGTGTAAGTAAATCAGCAATTTTATCGGCGTATTCGACAGCGTATTGATATTCTGGTTTATTTTTAAAAGGGGCGGCAGGTGCCATGACATTGCGGTTCAAATCTCCACAAGCACCCAAAGTGGAACCCATGTTTTTAACAATAGCCGCAATTGTCGATTTGAGATTTTTCTTTAAAATTCCATGCAACTGGAAACCTTGACGAGTAGTTACTCGCATCGTGTGGTTTCCATAATCATCCGAAAGTTTATCTAAAGTTAAATACAATTGCGGTGGAATAAAACCCCCCGGATTCCGGGTTCGCAACATCATTTGATAATCTTTTTCTTGTCCTCTAACGCGATTATCACGGTTATCTTGTTGATAAGAACCGTGAAACTTGAGAATTTGTATGGCTTCTTCACTAAAGTGAGTAGTATCTTCGAGAATCTCAGTTGCTACAGGTTCGCGTAAAAAATTGCTGCGTTCTTTGATTCCTTCAAGTTTGGATAGTTTACGGTTTGTGGTTTCGGGAGGAGCAGACTTAACCATTACAGTGGTATTGTGTTCTCAATAGGGCATTTTGTATTGCCGAGGTACAATTTTTACAGTGTTTTAATTACCAATTGCTGTTTCAATGACACTAACTAAAATACCGCCTTTACTTCTACTACCAAGTCGATCTAAGAAGCGTCCGGGGGTATTTTACGTCGATTATTCATATCACTGATCGGTGGTCACTGATCAAAGATGCATCCCTTCGGCTAAGTACATTCCTGGTATTCCAGTCGGAATTAAGGGGAACATTTTAATTTTATCACGGTAAAAAGCCTGATTTACCATTGAAGTAACACTTAACAAAAGAATTGGTAATTGGGAATAGGGAATAGGGAATAGGGAATAGGGAATAGGGAATAGGGAATAGGGAATTGGGAATAGAGAATTGGGAATTGGGAATAGGGAATAGGGAATTGGGAATATATCGTTAGTAGTATTAGTCCTATTTAATTCGTCGGGTTTTTGACTTAACTATTTGTAAAACCAGATAACTGATATCTTGCACCCGACGCATCATCAACTACATCATAAAAATATAAATAAAAATAGTACTAACATAAAAATGCAAGATTCTAGTCCATTTTAATGGACTTCTGCTATCAGACTGGGACTTGCAGTCCCAGGCGGGTAAGAACGACAGGAAAACATTAGTAATTATTTTAAAGATAGGTTTCTATGGTGCAAGATGTAAAATAACCATGATTAAAACCCGACGAATCAAACTTTTAATTCGTCGGGTTTTTGCCTTAACTATTAGTAAAACGAGATCACCATGATCAAAACTCGACGAATCACCTCAAAAATAGAAGTTTTAAAGCATATTCCCACTAAAAGGTATTCGAGGAGTCCGGATCAAATTCACGTTAAATTAATGCTAATCAGGCAGTAATTATTATTAGAATTTAAAACCAACACCACCACCGACGTTAACAGGTAGAGCTTTGCTATTATCAAAGCCATCAAGGGATACAGTAGCATTACTGTAAACAACAATTCCTTTCTTAACTTGAGATTCTACACCAATACTTGCAGTTACTGAATCTTTGTTACCTAAAGGAGATGATTTAGCATCTTGTTCGATAAAAGAATAACCGACAGCACCATATAGATTAGTACTCTTATTAATACCTAAATCGGCGGAAATCTCAGGGTTGATAGCAGTTGCATCATTGTTCCACAAAATCTTAGTACGTGCGGATATCGGGGTGTTTTTAATCTTAACGCGACCTTGGATATTACCGCCGACATTAGCCGCATCGTTTTGCTGACCACCGTTAGTTACCTGACCACCAATACCACCACCAACATAGTTACCATTAAAACCTTTAGGCTGTGCAGAAGCCTGACCAGCAGACAAAACAACAGGAGCAATTAATAAAGAAGATAATGCTGAAATTGTGACACAAGACTTAATAAAGCGTTTCATAATTATTCACCAAATATTGTAGAAGTTGCTTTTACATTCATTGTCGAAAAACAAGCTAAAAGGTTCCAAATATTTTTGATAATTTGTTTATTTTTTACCTCAAACCTGGGAAATACTGATAACTATATCTTGAGAGTTTTCTTGAATTTAAAATGATAGTTGTAGTGTGACTTATAAATCAAAGAAATGTTTCCTAAATTAACTAAAAAAGAAATAAAAATATTTTAGTGGACTCTTTATAATCTGTCACACATTAAACAGTTTAATCAAAAATATCGAATAACAAAATTTGAATTAACTAAGTTATCTTACAGATAAAATGCCTTCTGATTATTTATATTTTTATCAAGTCAATCCGATTGAGTTAATAAAAATATAAATAATCAGCAAAATTTCCCTAGAAAGATTTCTCATGCTTAATTCGGGCTACAGCACTCAACATTAACCACGAAAAAGTATTTAAGCGAAAATCAAACAGCGTCACATCCACCGTGTTGAAAAGTATCCAGGCTGCAAACACTAACAAATAGCTGAAAAATATTAACTTATCTTCATTGGGGATAATTCTTTGCGATCGCACTCCTTTGATAAATACCCAACCCAATAAACCGTAAAATAATAGTGTTGCGGGCAGTCCAGTTTCAGCAGATAGCATTAAAAATAAATTGTGGGGATGACCCAACCACAAGTTCATTTTTGCTTGATATATATCCGAGAAATTACGTAAACCCCAACCAGTCCAAGGACGCTGCATAGTTAAAGACCAGGCAAAATTCCATTGAGTTGTACGCATTAAAGCAACTGGTCTATCCGGGTGTAATTGGTCATTGAAACGCGCCCAAAAAAAAGCCGGAACGATTTTACGAAATAACTGTGCAATAGTTGGAGGAGCAAAAGCAGCCAAAGTTATGCTAGTCGCAATTGTCACAAAGATAGCTACAAGCGATCGCCATTTTTGGTAAATAGCATAAGCCAGACAAGCGACTAAAGCAATTACCCATGCATTACGAGAGTTAGTTAAAATTAACCCCGCAAAGTTGATGATTACCGCAAAGGTGAGGAAAATGAAGGCAGATGAAGAAAATCTGGCCTCCCCATCCCCTTGTCTTCTTGTCCTCAATTTCCGCCATTCCTGTAACCATAAACCCAAACTTAAGATGAAAACGATTACCAGATAACCAGCTAAAGTATTAGCGTACATGAATACTGAAGCCATACGTTCGGGGGGGTTTCCTCCAGCGACAAGCGTCCAACCAAAAATGCTGTTTGAACTACTCCAACCTAAAAATAACTGTCCCATACCGATAATTACTACTGGTAGGGAATTAATTGTTAAAATCCAAGATATTCGCTGTAATTGCCAGGTTGTTTGGATTAAATGACTCCAACCCGCAAACAATAGAAAGAAAGGTAATAAATTAAATAAACCAAGAAAAGCAGTTGTTTTATCCGCAGCAAAACCAATATTAATTACTAATAATAAACTTAAAAAAATAAATCCTTTATATAAAGGATTCTGGATAATTTTCCGGTGTTCTCGCACACAAGTTATTAAAGAACTTAAGAATAAACCTACAGCACCCAAAGCCGGAAACAAAGGGAAAATAAATAATCCCAATTGCAAACAATACCAAGAAAATCGCACTTTAGAGTCTGGATGTCGTAAATACGTCATTCGATTTTGGATTTTAGATTTTAGATTTTGGATTGAGGTTTAGGAGTGAGGAGTTGACAGTTGACAGTTGACAGTTGACAATTAATTTCTCCCCATCCCCCCATCCCCTTGTCTCCCCATCTCCTTGTCTCCCCATCTCCCCATCTCCCCATCTCCCATTCACTTCCTAAGCCATTTCCCAACATTCATCC
>JBHJOU010000365.1:0-4812 GCA_050329355.1 Rivularia sp. (in: cyanobacteria) | reverse complement strand
TTGAAAAAAAATGAGATAGAACAGCAAAAATATGAACGAGTTCCTTCTAACCCTTTATTAAGTTTAAGTGTTACTGCTAGTTGTAATTCTACTCAACTTCCTGCTATCGATACAAGCGATAAATATATCAATTATGGCGAAAATGAAGAAGCTCGTGGTTATTTAATATCTAGAGAAACCAAGCAAAAGTTAAAAGCTGTGCATGGAGCAAATCAAGAACTTCAAACAAAATTGGGAGTTGATAATAATATCTATCAATTTCCTTACCGTATCGATTATTTAGGACGTTCCGAAGGTGAATCTAGCTATATTGCAGTGGTTCATATTGATGGTAATGGGATGGGAAATAGATTTAAGGAGCATGGAGAAGGTAAAGAAAATCGAGAATATATTAATGCGATACGAGATTTTTCTGATAGTGTTGATGCAGCAGGTTTAAATGCATTAAAAGCTGTTACTGAGAATCTTGTAAATTCAATTTGGGAAGGAAAAATTTTAGGTCAATTTGGAGAAATTGAGTTAAATAATATAAACCGTAAAAATAATATTTTTTATCTTCCTTTTCGTCCATTAGTTTATGCAGGGGATGATATTACCTTTATTTGTGACGGTAGATTAGGTTTAGAATTAGCAGCATTATTTTTAGAAAAATTTGCAGAGCAAAAAGTTGCTGATAATGAGCCTTTAACAGCTTGTGCTGGGGTTTGTATTGTGAAAACACATTATCCTTTTGCAAGAGCTTACACAGTTAGCGAAGACTTATGTCGTACAGCGAAGAATTTTGTCAAAGAAGAGCGAGAAAAACAGGAAATAAATTATTTTTCAGCGATTGATTGGCATTTAGCAGCTAGCGGTTTATTAGGTTCAATATCAGAAATTCGTCAGCGTGAATATGAAGTAGTAAAAGACGAAGAAAAGTGGGATTTAGCAATGCGTCCATTATGGTTACATCAAGAAGATGAATGGCGAACTTGGTCTGGTTTTACTCAAGTTGTGAGCGAGTTTAAACAAGGTCAAAATTGGAAAGGACGTAAAAATAAAATAATGGCATTAAGAGAAGTATTGCGTAAAGGTTCCATCGAAGCTGTTGAAGAATTTTTACGAACTTATAGTTTACCAAATCTACCATTGTTACCTGAGTCATCAGGTCAAAATGAGCAGTTGAAACAACAGGGTTGGAAAGATAAAAAATGTGGTTATTTCGATGCAATTGAAGCGATGGATTTTTATTTAGGAATTGAGAAATAAGTCAAAAGTTAAAAATCAGAGGAAAATCCAAAATATAATGACCATATATCAATTAAAAATTACACTTTTGAGTGATACTACTTTTGGTAGGGGTGATGGTATCGCTGGTTTAATCGATCAAGAAGTTGAACACGATACTTATGGATTCCCTTATTTACGTGGAAGGACTTTAAAGGGTTTATTAAATGAAGAAGCTGATAACTTAATTGCTGTATCTCCAGAAAATATTCGTCCTCATTGGGTAAGTATTGCTGACAGTTTATTTGGTATCCCTGGTAGTTCTTTAGAAACAATGGGAGCTATGCACGTTGGGGATGCTTGTTTACCTGAAGATTTACGAGAAGCGGTAGGTTATCAAATTAAAAATCAAGAATTAACCGATCAAGAAATTCTTGATTCCTTGACTACTATTCGTCGTCAAACTGCAATTGATTCTCAAATTGGTGTAGCAGACGAAGGAAGTTTACGCTCATTTCGTGTAGTTATTCGTCAACTTGAATTCAAAGCTGATTTAACTTTTGAAAGCCAACCAAACCATCAAATTCTTTCTATTTTAACTACAAGTGCTTTAGCTTTACGACACTTGGGAAGCGGGCGAAATAGAGGAAGAGGTCATGTTAAGTGTACTCTTCATGATGTTTCAGGAAAGGATATTTCCCAAAATTATATAAACTTTTTTGGAAAAATTGGAGAGAAAGTTGCATGAAAAAGGTAATTACTGTTTCATTGCAGACACAACAACCACTACTTGCTACCTCGTTTCAAGGAGATCCAAACAGCGATGTTTCCTATTCTTATATTCCTGGTAGCATAATTCGGGGTGCTGTAATTAGACGCTATATGAGACAGGATGGTTTATCAGAATTAGATTTAACCAAGGAGGAAGTCAAGCGTTTATTTTTTGATGCTAATAGCACTTGCTATTTGAATGCTTATTTACAAAGTAACGAAGGTAAACGCACCCTACCAATTCCTCGCTCTTGGTTTAAAGAAAAAAATACAGAATTAACCGATGAGTCTTCTTTGGAGGTTTATGATTTTAGCCTCAATAGAGAAGAAATTCTAGAAAGTCCCAAATTTGTTGGTGAAGGTTTTTGGAAAAAAGAGCGCGGTAGCATCAATTATTATACAGAAAAGCGAAGAATTAACATCCACAACCAACGCGATCGCAAAAAAGGACGTTCGACTAAAATCAAGCGCAACCTTGAAACTAATCGGTTGGAGGGAGAAGGAGAAATTTTTCGTTATGAAGCAATTGATAGTCAACAAACTTTCCAAGCTGTAATTTTGTGTAACAGTGAAGATGATGCTGAAATAATTATCAATTTATTAGAAAAATCACCAGATATTTGGTTGGGTGGTTCCCAAAGCGCTGGTTACGGACGTACTAAAATTACCGTTTATCCTAAAATTGATTTGGATGATTGGAATGAAGTAGATATTTCTGTTGACGACGACGATAGAACTGATAGAGAATATCTAACAATTACATTACTTAGCGACCTAATTTTACGGGATGAATGGGGACAATATGCCATAATTCCACCCTCAACGCAACATCAAATCCCTGCACCCTTAACAAGGGAATTAGAAAAAATATTAGGTACAAAAATTAAACCCAAATATTGTTTTACAAGCAATAATTTTGTCGGTGGATTCAATCGCAAATGGGGACTTCCTTTACCCACAGTTCCAGTATTAGCAGCAGGAAGTGTATTCGTTTTTGATTTTGAAGATTCTGCGATAACTAGCGAGCAAATCAAAGAAATTGAAAATAACGGTATAGGAGAAAGAAAAACAGAGGGATTTGGTAGAGTAGTTATTAATTGGCTAGATGAAGAATTATTTGAAATGAGATTACCAAAGAAAAATCAGAACACTCAAAATTCTGAATCTTTGACTAACGCATCGCAACATTTAGCCGCACAAATGGCAGAAAGATTGTTAGAGAATAAAATCGAGCAAGCGCTAAAACAATATCTTGGATATACATCAATCGAGGGTGAAATTAGTAATAGTCAAATGTCTCGATTACAGATTATAGCAAGACAAGCTTTGCCAACTGGTGATTGTAGTTTAATTTTATCACTAATAGAACCTAACGAGCAAGAAAATGAGAATACTGCCGATAAAGCTATTAATCAATTTAATAAGGCAAGAATTGGTGAGTCTTCTTTAAAAGATAAACTTAAATATTGGTTAAATAATCCAGATGATTGGATTATTAATAAACAGAATTTAAAAGTCAACATAGCTGGAGTTGAACGAAATATTAATGATGAATTCGCTCAAAAAAATAAATTAGTTGAAAAATATACGCTACGGTTAATTATGGCATTAGCAAAGAAAGCAACAAAGGAGAAAAATAAATGATTTGGCAACGTCTTGAAAGTCGCAATCAACGTAATATTATTGAACGGATAATTATTAAAGGAAATCTAATTTTAGATACTCCCACTTGTTTGGGAAGTGGAGATACTGATAGCGATACCGATTTGGTACTTTTACGAGACAGTATCGAAGATAAAGCATTGCTGATGGGTTCCTCAATTGCAGGAGCATTAAGAAATTATCTAAGAGAATTTGAAAACGGCTACAATAATGCAATAGAAACATCATTATTATTTGGTGCGCTTCGCAGCGATGATGATGGCGAACAAAGCCCGTTAATTGTTAATGATACCCTCAGCAGCAATACTTTAAAAGTAGAACTTAGAGATGGGGTGAAAATTGATAGTACTACAGGAACAGCCGCTGATAAAGCTAAATATGATTTGGAATTATTAGAAGCTGGGACTGAATTTAAATTATATTTTGAATTATTAATAGGAGAACAGGATAATCGAGAACAATTGATTCAAGAATTATCAATTGTACTTCAAGGATTAGAGAAAGGTGAAATTTCTATCGGTATGAAAAAGCGACGCGGATTTGGTCGCTGTCGCGTGCGAAAATGGCAAGTATGTCGATTTGATTTAAAAAAACCTGAAGAATTAATTAATTGGCTAAAATTTCAACATTGGACGACAGATTTATTACCAAATTATTGTAGTTATTCATCAATAGCAGAAGCATTTAGTAAGGCAGAAATTAAAACAAATTCAAATATTCAAGATAATCGAGAACGTCTGATAATTCAAGCTAAATTCACCCTTGCAGCACCTTTATTGATTCGTTCGGCTCAAGCTGATATTCAGAAAGCACCAGACGATGTGCATCTCAAATCTCGACGTAACAATGAATTGAAATCTATTTTATCCGGTACAAGTTTAGCAGGTGTTTTACGCCATAGAGCCGAACGTATTATCAATACTTTAGGAGAAAATGAGATAATCATTGATGAAATATTTGGTTTTGTCAAAGAGGAAAAAGAAAATTCAGATTCTCCAGAAGATGTTTCGTTAACAAAACCTCAAGATAAAGCAACAGCCAGTCGTTTAGTAGTTGATGAAAGCATAATTAACGAAACGACAGATTTAGTACAAACACGCATTGCTATTGATAGATTTACAGGTGGTGCTTTACACGGAGCATTATTCCAAGAACAACCTATTTTTGGTAATG
>JBHJOU010000938.1:0-3217 GCA_050329355.1 Rivularia sp. (in: cyanobacteria) | reverse complement strand
GTTCGGAGTAATCCCAAGAGTGCATTTGACGGAAGGGAAGACCCATCTTTATGACTGATAGTGGTAACTAGTTCAAGTCTCGGAAAACTTTAAGGGGGAGCGGTAGAATTTCCCTAGTGATTGATCGAGAAAAAATCTGCTTTATTATTAGCAACAGAGACTTTTAGTAAAAAACTAAAGTGTTATATGTACACTACACCTGCAAATAATATCACACAGAAAAATATTTAATGATGAACCCAGATACTGAAGTATCTTGATAATGTAAAAGCAATAGAGAAACATTACCAGATGAAATTTGATGAAGAATTAGTCAAAATCAATCAGAGACTCAAAGCTAGCAATACTAAAGTAACCATAGTATGTACCAGAGGGAGTTTACAGCTACGAGCAACTCTTCCACTTAAACCTGGAGATACAGAAAAAACGGGTAGAAGAAAGAAGCATTACAAGATAAGTTTGGGTATCCCAGCCAACTCTGATGGTTTAAAAACTGCTGAGGAAGAGGCTTACGAACTAGGTAATATCCTTTACGCTTACATCGGAATGATAAAAATTATGTGTAAATAATCACTTTGAATGTAACTTAAATAACTTGTTTTTTGAATATCAACGATTTAATATTCAAGTTGCTTATTATACATTTTAAAATATTTATGACTTCAGTTGACTTAGAGTTATCGCTACTTATTGATGTTTCGGGAAGTGTTAGCTCTAGCGAGTACGAATTACAAATCGGCGGTTATGCTGATGCTTTTGATGATGCAAGTTTATACGAGAATATAATTTCACAAGGGCTAGATGGAAAGATAGCAGTTAACTTCATACTTTGGTCTAGCCAACAACAAGAAGTCGTTGCTTGGACTTTAATTGATAGTGTTTCTGCTTCACAAAACTTTGCTCAAACGATTCGAGAAACCCTACTACCAGAATTTGGTGGTAGTCGTCCCTTTAGTGGTGGTACAAACTCAGGATCAGCGATTGATTTTGCTGACGATCTTTTCTTTTCTAATGATTTTGAAGGTAGACGCAAAGCAATAGAAGTTTCTGGCGATGGTTCTGGAGGTAGTTCTTCAACTGAAGCAGCGAGGGATGAAGCCTTAGCAAAAGGTATTAATGTCATTAACGGTATTGTTATTGGTACATCTAACTCAGTTACTAATTTTTACCAAAACTCTCTAATTGGCGGTACTAATGCTGATGGTACCCCTGCATTTGTGGGAAATGCTAGTACCTTTCAAGAATTTGGTGCTGTTGTTAGGGATGTGCTGGTGCGGGAATTGACACCACCAGCTTTCTTTTCTGTGAGTGATGCTTCTTTGCAGGAGGGAGATAGCAATACAACACAGTTGACGTTTACAGTTACTTTGTCAAAAGCTAGTACTCAAACTACATCAATTGATTTTACTACGATTGATGGTAGCGCTATTGCGGGTAAAGACTTTACTGCTACCAATGGTACATTGACGTTTGCACCGGGAGAAACCAGTAAGACGGTTGTGGTTGATGTCACAGATGATAATCGCTTGGAGGTAGAAGAGACTTTCTCCCTAGTTTTAAGTAATGCGGTTAATGCTGAATTAAGAGATATTCCAGGTATTGGAACGATTGTTGATAACGATAGCTTGCGGTTGAGCAGTACAGCGATAGATGAAGGTAGTGGTGTGGGTACGGTTGTGGGAGAATTAGCGGCTACTGATGCAACTGATACCGATCCGTTTACTTTTAGTCTACTTGCAAATGGAGATGGTCGATTTGCGCTGAGTGGTAATCAAATTCAGGTGGTGGATGGTTCTCGGTTAGATTTTGAGACTGATAGTAGTCATGATATTACGGTACAGGCACAAGACACTGCTGGAAATACTTTCGAGACAACATTTACCATCCAAGTTAATGATGTTAGAGATGGAAAAGTAGATAATCTAGAAGTCACTATCAGCGCTCCCAGAAGAATTGCTGCTAACGGTACTGATGAAGTAACAGTAACTTATCGCAATACTGGGGATATTGAAATTGCTGCACCTTTACTCAGTTTAGAGGCATCTGGAGCATTATTTCGTCGCGACGCAGAAACGGAATTTGGTGACAATGAAGTTCAATTTTTAGGAATTAGTAATCAAGGTGTTCCAGGGGTATTACCTCCAGGAGCTAGTAATAGCTTTACTGTAGAATTTAAGCCTGATGGTACGAGCAATGACGCGATTAATTTTATAGTTGGTGCTATCGACGAAGACGCAGTAATTGATTGGGAGTCCCTAAGAGAAACTTCTCGACCTAGTTTTATTCCCCCTGAAGCTTGGGATGAAACCTACGATAATTTTGTTGCTCAAGTTGGTACCTTAGCAGCAGATTATGGGAAATTATTGATTGATAACGCCAACTACCTTAACGAGCTTGGGCAATACGAACCTTATGCTGATAATCTACTAGCTTTTGAGTTTCAGCAAGCTAGTGATTTTCAAGGTATTTCTCAAAGGTATAGTTTGGGTTCCTTTGGTAGAGGTCGTACCTTTATCGGCGATATTGAACTAAGTGCAGATGAAGAAGGTAATGTTTCTATAAGTAACTCTGGCACTGTAAGAACATTCGACCTTTTGCAAGATGGTACTTACCAAGGACAAACAGGCAATTTTTCTACCATTACTTTTGATGATGCTACTGGTATTTATACCTTAACTGAGACAGACGGCACGGCTACTGTTTTCAACAGTGATGGGAAGATTGATTTTATCGAAGATACCAACGGAAATCGTCTCACCGCAAATTATACCAATAGTCAACTTACAAGCTTAACTGATTCCTTTAGTAGTAGCTTAACGTTTGAGTATAACGGTAATGGCAGAATTGCAAATGTTAGCGATTCCGATGGACGCATCACCATCTATGGCTATGATGCTAGTGGAGAATTATTAGAAACCGTTACTGATGAAACCGGGACTACTTCCTATACTTATAATGATAGAGCAACGTTAACATCAATTACTGACCCCAACGGCACAAAAGTTGAGTTTATTTATAACGATCAAGGAAGACTAGGACGACAAAGTATTACTAGTAATACTGCTAATGGGGTTAGGACAGAAGTTATTAACTATAGCTATGGTGAAGCAGGTGAAGTAACGGTAACTGATGGGTTAGGTAATGAAACTAAATTACTGCGGAATGAAAATGGTCAAGTAGGACGGCTTACCGATGCTAATGGTCGTTTAATTAACTT